>CANKSK010000176.1 GCA_947485425.1 Bacteroidota bacterium
TATTTATACAATGAAGCACACAAGTCAAATCCGCTATAGCATGATGTTTTTTAAATTGATACGCATATCACATTGGAGCAAAAATCTTTTTCTGTTTGCGCCTCTTTTTTTCTCAGGGCAGTTCAATCATATCGAAAAAATAAGCACGCTTGTTATCGGTTTTTTTTCTTTTTGTTTTATCTCCTCCTCCGTATATATTTTCAATGACATTTTTGATTTGAATGAAGACAAGCATCATCTGAAAAAAAAATCAAGGCCCTTGGCATCCGGATCCATTGGTGTTGGAAGGGCTGCTATCATCTCGTTTTTATTTTTTTCTGCCGGATTGATTCTGGCCTTGTCTTTACAAAAATGGTTTTTATGTATCGTGGGGATGTATGTACTTCTCAACATTGCTTACACGCTTAAATTAAAAGAAATAGCCCTTCTGGATGTGTGCATCATCGCCTTGGGATTTGTATTGCGAATATTGGCAGGAGGCATTCTTGCAGAGGTGATTGTTTCGCATTGGCTGGTGATCATGACTTTTTTACTGGCTCTCTTTTTGGCCTTTGCCAAAAGGCGTGACGATGTGATCATACTCAATAATACCGGTGAAAAAATGCGCAAGTCTATTCACGGGTATAATCTTGACTTTATCAACAGTGCAATCAGCATTCTATCAGCAGTGCTGATTGTTGCGTATTTGTTATATACAACCACTGCAGAGGTAACGGAAAGATTCGCCAACAAACCCGTATATGTTTCAGCACTATTTGTGATATTGGGTGTACTCAGGTATCTGCAAATTACACTTGTCAATTCAAACAGTGGATCGCCCACACGAATACTTTTCACCGATCGTTTTATCCAGCTGGTAATTGCCGCATGGATTCTTTTCTTTGTATCCATCATCTATCTCTTCTAAGCATGATTTCCAATTCGCAGATTATAAAATATCTTTCTGAAAAAAATGCACATGCCGGCTTTATTGATACGCTGAAAATCAAATACAGGCCTATCATTTGTCCCTTCGACAGGCTTTTGAAGTATGCAGAAAATGCAAAATCGGTTTATGATATTGGTTGCGGTTCCGGACAATTTTTATCGCTGGTGGCTGAATTTATTCCTTCTGTCACCCAACTGGAAGGCATTGAAATTGATGAGCGGTTGGTAAAAAATGCACAAGCCATCAATGAAACCTTCAAAGGCAAAAAGAGTCTTGTTTTTAAAACTTTTGATGGCAACAGCATACCCGAAAGTATTGCCGATTATGAAATTGTTTATCTCATCGATGTGATGCATCATGTACCCAAAAACAAGCAAGAAAAGTTTGTTCATGAAATATACCAGAAGATGTCAAAGGATTCGATCTTGGTATTCAAAGACATTAACCTAGCGCATCCTTTTGTGATTTTCAACAAATTGCATGACCTTGTCTTTTCAGGAGAAACAGGCAGAGAGTTATCCTTTACAAGAGCAAGCGAACTTCTTCAGCAAGCAGGATTTCAGGTTATAGAATCGTTTAAGCAAACCGTATATATGTATCCGCACTATTTTATCATTTGCAAAAAATGAGTACAAAAACACTTGTCTTATTTGATTTTGATGGCACCATAACGCAATCGGATACCTTTCCGATGTTTCTTCGGTATTGCTTGGGGCCAATGATTTATCTGAAGGTTTTGGCATTGCTGCCCACGCTGTTGTTCTATCTTTTGAAAATCATTTCAGCAGAAAAAGCCAAGCAAAGTATTTTATCCCATTTCTTCAAGCATGCAAGCAAAGAAAAACTCGAGGAAAAGGGCGCTTCATTTATTGAATGGCTGCATCTTCGTGGGGAAATAAAGGAAGATATGCTAAAAAAAATCCTTTTCTATAAAGCAGCATCTGCTGAAGTAGCGGTGGTTTCAGCATCGCCGGATATATGGATTCGTGCATTTTGTCAAAAGCATCAACTTACCTGCATCTGCACAGAAATGGAATATACCGATGGCATTTTTTTAGGAAAATTAAAAACACCAAACTGCAACAAAGACGAAAAAAAACACCGTATTCTTCAAGCCTATCGCCTAGCCAATTTTAGCCCCATCATTGCGTATGGAAACTCTGCTGGCGATGATGCCATGTTGAGCATTGCAGATATTCCCAAGAAGGTATAAACCAAATTTTTCCTGTCCACATTTTTTTGTCCAAAACATAGGGCACAAAAAAAATCGCCCCAAAAGATTTGAGACGATTCTCTTTGAAATTCAAACAATAATTAACAATTAACAATAGGATTCGAAAGCGGCGCTGAGGTTTTCAGCGATCATGCCAGCAGAGCTGCCTTCAATATGATGACGTTCAAGAAAATGTACGAGTTTACCATCTTTAAACAAAGCCACGCAAGGTGAAGAAGGAGGAAAAGGAGCAAAAAACTTTCTAGCCTCTGAGGTGGCTTCTAAATCCTGACCTGCAAAAACGGTATATAGTTTGGAAGGTTTTTTTGTGCTACCCAAAGATTGTACAACACCGGGGCGAGCACTTCCTGCCGCGCAGCCGCAAACAGAATTGACTACTACCAAAACCGTTCCTTCATTTCCTGGCAAAGCCACAGATACTTCATTGGCATTTTTCAGTTCTTCAAAACCCACGGAGGTCAGTTCTTGTCTCATTGGGGCACACAATTGTTCCGGATATGGCATTTTATATTATTTTTTTAGATTCGTAATTAGACCGCAAAGATAAGGAATTTTCGACTGCTTTCCAAATTCATTGCCTAACAAAATGTAAATGAATCCATTATACAAAAATAAACCCGGGCATTTTGTATGCATCGCAGTATTTTTGATTGACATTTTTATCCTACTTTTGTCCTAAATCCTTATCCTTTACTATGAAAAAACATCTTCTGACCATCGCCCTCCTTCTGTGCTCATGTATTGTATTGCAAGCACAAACCAAACTGATTGAAAAAGTAAGCCGCAAGGCGGACGAAATCATCATTCCATACGAAAAATACCAACTACCCAATGGGCTCACCCTGGTGATCCACGAAGACCATTCAGATCCGATGGTGCATGTGGATGTAACCTACCATGTGGGATCGGCAAGAGAGACGCCGGGAAAGTCAGGATTTGCGCATTTCTTTGAGCACATGATGTTCCAAGGCTCAGAGCATGTTGCTGATGAGGAACATTTTAAAGTGGTATCAGAAGCCGGAGGAACGCTCAACGGCTCAACCACGAGTGATCGAACCAATTATTTTGAAACCCTTCCGGTAAACCAGCTTGAAAAGGCACTGTGGCTTGAAGCGGATCGAATGGGTTTTTTATTGGATGCTGTAACCCAGAAAAAATTTGAAAACCAAAGATCTACTGTTAAAAATGAAAGGGGACAAAATTATGACAACAAGCCCTATGGGCTGATCCATGAAAAGGTTGCTTCTGCGATGTACCCCACATCCCACCCCTATGCATGGCCTACCATTGGCTATCTAGAAGATTTGGACAGAGCGGATGTGAATGATTTGAAAAGGTTTTTTATGCATTGGTATGGCCCCAACAATGCCGTATTGACCGTTGCCGGCGATGTACAAACACAGGAAGTGATCAAGCTCGCAGAAAAATATTTTGGCCCCATCAACAGAGGCCCTGAAGTGCGTATGCCAGAAGTCCCCAAAAGTGTGGTGTTGAATGAAGACCGCTATATTTCTTATGAAGACAATATTCGTTTTCCGATGTTGCGCATTACTTATCCAACGGTTCCCAACAGACATCCTGACGAGGCCCCTTTAGACATTCTTTCCGATATTTTAGGTGGAGGAAAAAATTCCATTTTGTATAAAACCCTCATCAAATCACAAAAAGCCATCAATGCCAATGTTTCGCATCCTGCGCAGGAATTATCGGGTTTATTTACCGTTACCATCCTTCCCTTTCCAGGGGTGAGCATGGGTGAAATGGAAAAAATGACACATGAAGCCTTTGAAGAATTTGAAAAAAAGGGCGCTACAGATGATGACCTGCTTCGGTACAAAGCCAGTTATGAGGCACAGCTGATTAACTCTTTATCGAGCATCAGCGGAAAGGCCTCTATGCTTGCATCCTACCAGACCTTTACCGGAAATCCGGGATACATTAGCGAGGAGATGAAAAGATATCAATCTGTTACCAAGGCAGATATTATGCGTGTTTACAACACATATATCAA
>CANKSK010000177.1 GCA_947485425.1 Bacteroidota bacterium
GGCAGATACAAGTTTAGTACGAGCAGGAAATGCAGGGCCGTCACAGGTATGGGATTTTTCAGGGCTAAAAATCACGCCAAAAAAATCCATTACTAGGTATGTACTTGCAGCAAATACCCCCTATGCATCGCAATTTGTTAATTCCCCTATGGCTAGTGAGTCTGACATGCCCATCAAAAATTATGTTTATATGTCAATGAGGTCGGATTCCATTTTTATTGAAGGTACTGCTGACACCCTATATCAAACCACCTACCAATTGAACAATCAAATGTATATGACCTATCCATTTTCATATGGATCAACGATTGCTGATGTATTTACAGGAACCTTCCAGTTTGGAGGAAACCCATATGTTCGCAATGGCTCCTGGAATGTCAAGGCAGATTCCTATGGCACACTCATACTGCCTTCTGGCACTTACAGCAACACCCTTCGTCTTCATTCTGTGCAAATACAAAATGATGTACTCATAACGACAACCACTACAACAGACGCCTGGTATAGTCAAATCAGCAAACTTCCCTTGCTCAGCATTTCAAAGGTGGCACGAACAGGATATGTTACCTCTACAGCCCATTGGGTCATGCTAAATTCTGACGTAGTGGGACTAGAAGAAATCAAAAATACGGTGTTTGATTTCAGCATCCATCCGAATCCCCTTAGCGAAAAAGCAATATGCACCTTTAAAGTACAAGATAGAAGCGAAATAACGCTTGGTCTATACAATTTACAAGGTGAAAAGGTTCAATCGATTTTAAATAAAAGCTATACCCATGGAGAATATTCAGAAGAGATTGAATTCAAAGATTTGCCATCAGGGCTATACTTTTTAACGCTCTTATCTTCGGAAAATAAAATTGAAAGAATAAAAATAGTAAAACCTTAAAAGCTAAACTGCAGCAGCCAAGGCTATTTCAACCATTTTGCCGAAAGTTTTTTCTCTTTCTTCGGAAGTAGTTTCTTCGCCTGTGATCATACTATCGCTCACCGTAAGAACGGATAAGGCTTTGCGATTAAATTTGGCGGCCAAGGTATATAAGGCAGAGGTCTCCATTTCAACTGCAAGCACTTGAAAAGAGGCCCATAACTTCCATTCCTCAGCATCTTCATTGTAAAAAGAATCGCTGGCTAAAATATTACCGGTTTTCACATCAATTCCTTTGGATGTGGCGTAAGTATAAGCTTTATGCAGCAAATCAAAATCAGCTGTTGGCGCAAAATCCATCCCTTTAAAAGTCAACTTATTGACCCCGGAATTTGTTGAAGAACTCATTGCAAGAACAATATCCCTTATTTTTATTTCTTTTTGATAGGAGCAGCAACTTCCAATGCGAATAAGCGTCTGCACATCATAAAATCGAATGAGTTCATTTACATAAATAGATAAGGAAGGGATACCCATTCCTGAGCCTTGAACAGAAACCTCTTTACCCATGTATTTTCCGGTATATCCATACATGCCTCTCACTTCATTGTAGCATTTGACATCCGTAAGGAAATTTTCGGCAACAAATTTGGCACGAAGAGGATCTCCAGGCATTAAAACTGTTGGGGCAATATCCCCTTGTTTGGCTCCGATATGTGTACTCATGATGATATTTTTTTAAAGGAACACAAAAATAAGAATCGTATTTGAATTAACACTGCATTTATATGAAATTTACGGATATTATTTAACCCATTGGCTATGGAAAGCAAGGATTAACTGCCTATTCTTCGTTCTATAATCCCGGCTATTTGATCAAACATTTGCATAGGGGTAAGGGTCCTCCAACTAAAAGAATCTAATTGACCACCGAAAACCAAATAATAGTCAATATTATTCTTACAAAATTCATCAACTACATGTTTTCTAAAATTGACACCGGCAATCCAACCATCCTCGACTTCTTGAAACCATTCCTCATAATAACAATCATCAGAGGCATGAAAATTTAAAACATTTTCTCCAACAAGAATAAATTTAACAATCCCATTTTCAAGCATCGGTTCAATTACATCCCGTTTAAGAAACATGATATCATTATTGATGCAATCGTTCCACTCCCCCATCATTTCAATGATTGCAAATCCTTCATTGTAATCGCAGAACAATATTTTAATATAAAGCGTAGGGGATCCAAATTCGTCCCATTGGGGATGGATATAAAAATTGTAAATTGAATGCGTATATTCAAACTCACTATATGTTCTACCATAAAAAGGAGAACCGGCATCATCAGATGCATCATAATATTTTTTCCAAGAATAATATGGCTCGATATCCTGCATGGTATGAAGGAAAAGGTATTAATGTATGAAGTTAGGAGGTTTGTTTTACAGAGGCAATAGCCTTTCGGACATTTCCATGTTTTTGGATCAGAAGAAAAGCAGCTTCCTGATCGATCGATAAAGCCTCCATCAGCATGCGAATTCCTCGCTGAACTAATTTTTGATTGCTAAGCTTCATATCGACCATTTTATTCCCTTTGACGCGACCAAGACCAATCATAGCAGAGGTACTCAGCATGTTGAGCACCATTTTTTGGGCCGTACCTGATTTCATTCGTGTACTACCACTAACAAACTCAGGACCTACTTCCACAACCATTGGAAAACGGGTATTTTCAGCCAACAAAGAACCCGGGTTGCAAGTGATACCAGCAGTTAAAATTCCCATCTCATTGCATGTTTGTATGGCACCGATAACATAGGGCGTATTACCTGAAGCAGCAATCCCTACAACTACATCTTTATCCGAAATATTGAATGATTGAAGATCCTTCCATCCTGCAGACATATCATCTTCAGCAAACTCAACCGCCTTCCGAATTGCCTGATCACCACCTGCAATAAGCCCAACAACAAGATCATGAGAAACCCCAAAAGTTGGCGGGCACTCGGAAGCATCGAGAATGCCTAATCTTCCGCTCGTTCCTGCACCAATATAAAATAAGCGCCCCCCTAGTTTCATTTTTTCTATTAAAGCGATTACAAAAACAGAAATTTGAGGAATTGATTTTTGAACGGCGATGGCAACTTTTTGGTCTTCATGATTAATACCTTTAAGAATATCACTCACGCTCATCAATTCCAAGTCCTGATATAACGATTCACTTTCTGTAATATTTTTCATATGCATATTATAATGTGTAATAAAGACACATATCGCCTTTAATAAATGGGCAGAAATTTACCGGGATCATATTCCTGCATGATTTGATAAACTGCATCAAAAATTTGTTCGGTATTGGGTTTTGAAAAGTAATCACCATCCGAACCATAGGCAGGCCTATGTGCTTTAGCACTGAGAGTGACGGGCGCTGTATCGAGATACTGAAAAGAACGATTTACTTCTAACGCTTGTTGCATCATATATGCAGTAGCACCACCAGGAACATCTTCATCCACAAATAAAACCTTATTTGTTTTGGACAAAGACTCTCCAATTTTATTATGAATATCAAAAGGAATCAGCGTTTGCACATCAATCACTTCACAGGATATACCGATTTCACGAAGCTGCAAAGCCGCCTCCAAGACTTGTTTTAAACAAGAACCATAGGAGACAATGGTAACATCTTGACCATCCAATAAAACCTCAGGAACCCCAATAGGCAATCTAAATTGGCCAATATTTTCGGGTAATTTTTCTTTAAGTCTATACGAATTCAGAGATTCTATGATGATACCAGAATCATCAGAAGCCAGCAAAGTATTGTAAAATCCGGCTGCTTGGGTCATATTTCTTGGAACAAGCACATAAATTCCTTTTAATGCATTGATCACCACACCCATGGGGGACCCAGAATGCCAAATCCCTTCCAATCGATGCCCACGCGTACGAATGATAACAGGGGCCTTTTGACCACCCTTGGTTCGATAATGTAAGGTAGCCAAATCATCACTCAATACCTGCAAAGCATAGAGTAAATAATCCAAATACTGAATTTCTGCGATAGGCCTTAATCCTCGCATAGCAAGACCAATTCCTTGTCCTGCAATGGTAGCCTCACGAATGCCGGAATCCGTTACGCGTAATTTGCCAAATTTATTTTGCAAACCTGCAAAACCTTGATTCACATCACCAACATGACCAACATCCTCACCAAAGGCAATGACACGGGGATCATTTTCTAAAATATAATTAAAATTGGCATTCAATACTTCCCTAC
>CANKSK010000178.1 GCA_947485425.1 Bacteroidota bacterium
ATGGCTCTCCAGCCGTCGGTGCCAAATTTGATTGATTGAACAGCTCTGATGGGCTCTCCTATTGAATTTTCCATATCTATGCCTTTTAATTAAGGGCGCAAAGATAGTATTTTTGATTTAAATTATAACAGATAGGACACGCACTGTGATCTAAATCATCGAAAAAATCAGTCTTTACGGAATTTCTTATAGGTATAAATTCCTGCCATTAAGAGTCCTGAAAACAAAAGCAGTCCGCCAACCCCCCAAAGCATGCCCAGGGTATTTTGCAATTCTACTAAAAATACAATCGCCACCAAAAATATGGTAGCCACTTCATTGAAAATGCGCAATTGCATTGATGAATAGGCTATAATTCCGGATTTAAGTTGTTTGAATATTTTACCGCAGAGAAGATGATATGCTATCAGCAAGACCACCAGCACCAACTTTAGCACCAACCAAGCATACAAACTCCAGCTCCAAGAAGCAAAATAATTTTGAAGCAGTAGATACCCAAAAAGAAGGGTTCCTATCATCGAAGGCCAGGTGATGCCATACCAAAGACGTTTTTCCATCAGGCGATATTGAGTCTGTAGAATGCTCTTTTTAGGCTCTTCAAATGTCTCTGCCTCGGTATGATAGATAAAAAGGCGGACGATATAAAACAAACCCGCAAACCAGGTAACCACAAAAATAATATGCAGAGCTTTGATATAGAACATGATTTCGATTTACAAGAGGGTAAAAATAAAGAAAAGCAAGCAAGCTTTTAAATTTTTAGAAATAATTTGTGCTTTTACGCTTTTTGAATCGAAACAACCAACAGATAAAAAAACACCAAATACAAAGTGCCTTATAAACAGGTCTCTATCAATATTTACAATTGCAAGAAGGAGAAAAAAAGATTTGAGCAGCAGGGAAAATATCAATAATTTTTTGCTGATCCTCACTATTCAGCATGATGCCACGCATTTCAATATATTTGAGCTTTTCGATTTTACCCATTGCTAGAGGGAAATTGGCGACACTGGTATCCCACAATTCAAGCCTTTCAAGATTCACCAGAGAGGCCATTTGGGACGGAATACTATCAATATCGTTGCGACTGATGATGAGCGTCTTTAAATGAGACAATTTTCCAATTTCCGGTGGCAAACCCAATAGTTTATTTGATGAAACATCTAATTTCTGCAATTGTGTCAATTCCCCAATATTTGCAGGCAGGGAATCGATTTTGTTTTTAGAGAGATCCAAGCTTCTCAAGTTCTTACATTGAAAAATTTCAGCAGGGAAAACTTTCAGCTTTTTTCTGGAAAGCCTCAGATGATAGACATTTTCAGGGCTTTTCATGGCTTCCAACAAACTCGTAAACAATCGGCTGCTATCTGGCTGTTGTACTTGCGCATCAGCAGTATTTACAGATAGGGTTATGAAAAACCAAAACAATAAGATCAAAACACTCCTCATCGAAACAATATTACACTATTTACGCCTTGAAAGCAAATTTATTGTATGTGTACGATCCATTTCCAATTGCTGTTTTAATTCAACCAAATTCGAAAACTTGATTTCATCACGAATTTTAGATTTAAAAAAAACGGTGATTTCTTCTCCATAAATTTGTTTATCGAAATCGATAATATGGGCCTCTATTGTCCTTGATTTTCCGAAAACGGTAGGTCTATAGCCGATGTTCATCATTCCCTTGTATATCCTCCATCCGCACTTTACATGCACAGCATATACGCCATCTGCCGGAATAAGCTTATGCTTATCAGCCATATGAATATTTGCCGTGGGAAACCCAATGGTATGACCCAAATGCGCACCTTCCTCTACCCTCCCTTTTAAAGAATACATATATCCCAATCCGGAAGCGGCGAGTTCCACATCTCCGGCAAGCAGGGCATTTCGTATTTTTGTGGAGCTAACAGACTTTTCATTAAAACTTTTTTCTTCAATCTCTACCAAATCAAATCCCTTGTTTGGAGCAAGTTTTTGCAAGCTAGCAAAGCTACCTTCTCTATTTTTACCAAATTGATGGTTAAAACCTATAACCAAGGTTCGCGTTCCCAAAGCCTTAACCAAAACCTGATCTACAAATTCTTCTGAGCTTAGAGCCGCAAATTCTTTGGTAAAGGGGCAAATGATTAAATAATCAATCCCTGCTTTCAACAAAGAATCTATTTTTTCGTCCTCCGTCTGCAACAAATGCAATTCTTCATCACCATGCAGAACGATACGTGGATGGGGATGAAAGGTAAGCAATACCGTTTCGCCATGATGTGCACGGGCGATAGCCCCCATTCTGGTAATTAGAGACTTGTGACCGATATGAACCCCATCAAATGTTCCAAGTGTTACAACCGGATGATTTAATTTGGGGAATTCATCCAATGACCTATAAATTTTCAATGATTTTTTGTTTTTTTTGATAAAAATGCAAGAATATGCAGCAAAAATAAAAAAATTACCACCATCAATTGTTATATAAAATTTAAAAAGATAACTTTGCACCCTGAAAATTCATTAATATTCTATAAGATATTGAAAATCATGTTAAATAAAGGAAAAGTAGTTCAGGTAATCGGTCCGGTACTCGACGTATGTTTTGAGCAGGAAGGCGATAATCAGTTGCCAAATATTCTAGACGCGCTAGAAATCGTCAAAGAAAACGGGCAAAAAATTATTTTAGAATGCCAGCAACACATTGGCGAAAATACGGTAAGAGCCATTGCGATGGATTCTACCGACGGACTTGTAAGAGGAATGGAAGTTATTGCGACCGGATCTCCTATTATGATGCCTGCCGGAGAAGAAATCAAGGGCCGTCTGTTTAATGTGGTAGGTGAAAGCATTGATGGTATAGGCCCTTTGAAAGCAAAAGGCAGCTTATCCATTCATCGTGAAGCGCCAACCTATGATAATCTTTCTACAGAAACCGAAGTTTTGTTTACCGGTATCAAGGTAATTGATTTGCTAGAGCCGTATTCAAAAGGGGGTAAAATTGGTTTGTTTGGAGGTGCAGGAGTTGGTAAAACCGTGTTAATCATGGAGTTAATCAACAATATCGCCAAAGGATATGCCGGACTATCTGTTTTTGCGGGTGTAGGAGAGAGAACGCGTGAAGGAAATGACCTTTTGCGCGAGATGATCGAGTCAGGCGTTATTAAATATGGAAAAGAATTCCAAGAGTCTATGGAACATGGCGGATGGGATCTTTCCAAAGTAGATATGGCAGAATTGGCCCAATCTCAAGCAACCTTGGTATTCGGACAGATGAATGAACCACCCGGAGCGAGAGCAAGAGTAGCCCTTTCAGGACTTACCCTTGCAGAGTATTTCAGGGATGGTGATGAAAAGTCAGGAGGAAGAGATATTTTGTTCTTCATCGACAACATTTTCCGCTTTACGCAAGCAGGTTCTGAGGTATCGGCACTATTAGGACGTATGCCATCGGCTGTAGGGTATCAACCTACTCTGGCTACTGAAATGGGATTGATGCAAGAAAGAATTACGTCAACCAAAAGAGGTTCAATTACCTCTGTTCAAGCGGTATACGTACCTGCGGATGACCTTACCGATCCAGCTCCGGCAACAACTTTTGCCCACTTGGACGCCACAACGGTATTGAATAGAAAGATTGCCGAGTTGGGTATTTATCCAGCGGTGGATCCATTGGATTCTACATCTCGTATTCTGACTGCCAAAATTGTAGGCCATGAACATTATAATATGGCTCAGCGCGTAAAAGAAATTCTTCAACGCTACAAAGAATTACAAGATATCATTGCCATTTTAGGTATGGATGAGTTATCCGATGAGGATAAATTGGTTGTAAGCCGCGCAAGAAGGGTACAAAGGTTCCTTTCACAGCCTTTCCATGTGGCCGAACAATTTACAGGACTCAAAGGGGTACTTGTACCTATCGAAGAAACCATCAAAGGTTTTGGCATGATTTTGAATGGGGAAGTGGATGAATATCCAGAAGCAGCATTCAACTTGGTGGGAACAATCGATGAAGCCATTGAAAAAGGAAAGAAAATCTTAAGCGAATCCAAATAATTTATTACATGTTACTTGAAATCATTGCCCCCAATAGAAAAATTTTTTCCGGAGAAGTTCAGTCGGTTACTCTTCCGGGAATGATGGGATATTTTCAGATCTTGGAA
>CANKSK010000179.1 GCA_947485425.1 Bacteroidota bacterium
CTTGGGATCGCCTTTGTCGCCCTTTTTATTCGCATCATTACCCTGTGATGAGGCATTGTTCTTCTTCCCCTTATACATCGACTCCGGATTTACCTGGGGCATTTCCTTCTCAGGCTTTTTATGCTCTGTTTTTTTTTCGTGCTTTTTCTCGTGCTTTTTCTCCGGCTTTTTAACTTCTTCTTTGGGAGATTTTTTTTCTACCTCAATTTTTTCAGACTCCTCATTCTCTTGGGTTACAAAATCTGTATTCTCCGGAACAGGATCTGGCGGTGGGGGCGGCGTTTCTTTCGCAGGCACTTCCTTGGTCACCTCCTCAGAAAGGGGTTGGATATCTCCACTGCCTTCAACAGCATATCCCAGATTTACAATCATCCCTTCCCCTCCACCCATAGGCGGATCAGGCATATGCAAAACGGCAAACATCAATAGCAATAAAAGCAGAAGATGAAAGAAAATACTGATGATGAAAGCCCTGAAGCGAACCGATTTTTGCATGGAAATTTATTTCTTTTCAATCTGCGTGGCAAGAATCATTTTAACTTTTAGCTTGTTGCCGATATCAAGCAAGTTCACCAAATTCTGAACGGGAACTTCCTTATCCACTTTCAAGATCACCGTAGGCTCCTGCTTGCCCCCGGCAGCTTTTTCCAGCTCCGGCTGAATATCCTCAAAGGTCACTGGATGGGTGTTGATAAAATAATCCAAATTTTTTGAAACCGTAAGGGTGATGGTTTGCTTGCTAACGGCCTTCCCACTCGAGGAGTTCGGCAACAAAAGCTTGATCACATTCGGACTCACCAATGTAGAGGTAATCAAAAAGAACAACAACAGGAAAAACATGATGTCATTCATCGAGGAGGTGTTAATCTCCGCAGAGAGACGGGTTTTCTTTCTCAGGTTCATTTGGTGGGTTCTTGCAGAATATCCATAAATTCAATGGCCGTATTTTCCATTTTGTTGACAATACGATCCATCCACATCACCAACAAGTGATGACAAATATAAGCCACAATACCAATCATCAAACCGGCGGCACTGGTAATCATTTTCACATACAAACCATCGGCAATATTTCCAATGCTGATATTGTCAGCCAATGAAATATTATAGAAAATTTTAATAACCCCGAATATGGTTCCTAAAAATCCAAACATAGGTGCAATACCGGCAATGGTGCCTAGCAATCCAATATTTTTTTCAAGCTTATACAACTCCATCTTGCCAACACCTTCAATATCTTCCTCTATCTCCGGCAAGGGCTTTCCAATTCTTCGAATTCCTTTTTCGATCATGCGTGAAATGGGAGAATCTTCTTTTCTGCAATAGGCTATCGCCGCATCTATTTTTCCTGCCATCACAAATTCTTTGACACTGTCCATCAAAGAACCGGTATCGGTTCTGTTGGCGCGCTTCAAAATAATACTTCTTTCCACCGTCAGGTAAACGGTGAGGATGGATAAAAACAAAAGTGGTATCATGACCGGTCCACCCTTTACAATCAATTGCAAAATCGACATGCTCGGTGGCGGCGTGGTTGCAGGCAAAGCCTGTTTAAGGGTATCAGCAGCAGCACCCATCGTTTGTACCACCTGTAAAATTATTCCTTGAATCATTAGCGTTTAAATATCATGTGAGAAATTAAAGCCGAAATTACTATATTACATGCTTGTCGCGAGAATGCCACAAGGCAGTTTTGAACAATGCGTTGTTAATACCATCCTATCAGATAATTTGAAACGAGAAGCGCTATTTGATATTGTAATTTTTTAAGAAAAAAACCATTGTAAACCCATATAGGCAAAGGCTCCTGAAAAATAACCCAAAAGAGCCCACAAACTGATTTTTTTAACATACCAGAGAAAATCTATTTTCTCCATACCCATCACGGCCACACCTGCGGCAGACCCAATAACCAAAATACTTCCCCCTGTGCCAGCGCAATAGGCAATAAACTCCCACAAACGATGGTCGGTAGGATAATGAAGCAAAGGATACATCCCCTTGGCAGCGGCCACCAAAGGCACATTATCGATAACAGCAGACAAAAGCCCGATAAGCATGACAATGATATCCTCATTGCCCACTTGCAGGCGCATATAAGCAGCAAGCTGCTGAAGCATCCCCGCAGATTCTAAAGAAGCAATGGCTAACAAAATGCCTAAAAAGAACAAGATACTCGGCACATCAATACGCTGCAAAGCGCCGGCAACTGAATAACTGGATTTAATCTCTTCATTTTTTTTCTTATGAAGAATTTCTGTGAGAATCCACAGCGCCCCCAAGCCAAAAAGAATACCCATAAAGGGTGGAAGATTGGTATAGGTTTTAAAAATAGGCACAAAAAGTAAAGCAAAAATGCCTGCATACAAAATCAGATGTTGTTCCCAAGTGGTTGAAGAAAGTATTTTTTCGCCTGAAACCTTTTCGGAATGACGGCTTTCGTAATCCGACGTTTTAAAGTGTTTGGATAAAAATACCAAAGGAACCAATAAACTAATTAGACTTGGAATAAAAAGTATTTGAATGATATGCCCACTCGTAATCTGACCGCCTATCCACAGCATGCTGGTGGTAACATCGCCTATGGGAGAAAAAGCACCTCCTGCATTGGCAGCAATAATAACCATCCCACAAAAAAACAAACGATCTTCTTTTTGGTGAACCAATTTACGCAACAAGCTCACCATCACAATGGCTGTGGTTAAATTATCAAGAACAGCAGAAGCCAAAAAGGTTATCAAAGAAAGAACCCACAACAACTTTCTTTTATTTTTCGTCTGTATTTGTCTTGTGATGATGTTAAAACCATCATGCCTGTCGATAAGCTCCACAATAGCCATAGCCCCCATCAAAAAAAATAGAATACCTGAAATGTCTGAAAGCTGATGCATCAACTGAGTCACGACCTGCTGATGATTTTCTGAAAAAAATATATAGACCGTCCAACATAAAACACCCGTCATCACTGCCGTAGCAGCCTTGTTGATTTTCAAGGTCTGCTCAAAAATAATGGCAAGATATCCCAGAAAAAAAAATACCAGCAGCAGACTTGTCAAAACGGATGTGTTTTGTCTGAAGCTGGTGAATACTGCACATAATTGGTCATCGTAGGATAAGCAAAATCAGAACCATGCACTTTTACAACTTGCATAATTTTAAAATTAATCTCTTCCTTTACGCCCGCATAAAATTTCCAATCCTCATGCTTTACATAATATACAATATCAATATCCATAGAATGTGATCCAAATTCACTGAAAAAAACTTCGCTCTCATCAGTGATATGAGAATGTGCATCCAACAACTCTTTAATGTCTTTGATGATGCTACGCATCTGCTCCGGAGAGGTATGGTACACCAATCCAATGGTAAGCTTAGCCCTTCTGAAAGTTCGCATCGAAAGGTTGTCCAACTCTGCTTCCACAATTTTTTTATTGGGAACCGAAACGTAGGTCTTTTCCATTGTCCGAATCCTTGTGCTCCTGAATCCTATGGACTCTACATGCCCAGTAATATTTCCGATCTTCACAAGATCGCCAGTAACAAAAGGCTTATCGAGAAAAATGGTAAACGACCCAAACAAGTTTTCAAGAGACTCTTTCGCAGCCAAGGCAATGGCAAGTCCACCAATACCCAAGCCCGCAACAAGTGAAGCAATGTTCATTTTGAATACCGTACCCAAAATAAAAAATACACACAAAATTAATATCAATACCTTGATGAAATCTTTGGCAAAAGGAATGATTTGATCATCCGCTTTTGTTTCGGTCAATGAAGCTTTATATAAAAAAATATCGCCAACAAAATCAACCAAGCGAAGGATAATCCAGGTAAAGGAAAAAATAATGGACACCTGATAGGCATAAAAAAACAGCATCCGAAAACCAAATTCATCACGTGGCGCTAAATTCCATGCAGCAGGGGGTTGAAGACGATTAAATGCAATATAAAAAGTCAGCAGAAGAATAAAGGTCCCTATAGGCTTTTGCAACAATTCAACAAATTTGTCGATGCCAACACCGATGGAGTATTTTTTTAAAAAGCGAAAAAGAAAACGACTAAATACTTTCGATAACAATTGCCTGAAAAGCAATCCTATCAAAAGGATTCCGAAGAACCACAGATAGTCCCACACGCGATTTCCAAAATATTC
>CANKSK010000180.1 GCA_947485425.1 Bacteroidota bacterium
AATTCAATTTTCCGACATCAAGGATATGATTGAAATTTCATTCTATGATTCTATTCAAGCTACAACATTGACGCAAGCCATAGAAATGCAAGTCCAAATAAATGTGGACTACAGCAACGGAAATTCAATACATTGGGGTATTGTAGACAAATTAACAAATAAAATTGTTGGAACTTGCGGTTATTATCGCGGCCTTGACAAAGGCGAAGGAGAACTGGGTTGTGTTTTATTACCTCAATACCGTGGACAAGGTTATATGACTTTTGCAATGTTATTAGCAATTGAATTAGGGCTAAAAAACATCGGACTTAAACGTGTATGGGCTATAACCACTCAACAAAATGACAAAGCCATAAAGCTACTTGAACGCCTTCATTTTATTAAAATTACAGATTGGGACCACAATGAAGTAAAATACGAATGAAGACAAGATTTAAATCTAACGAAGTAATGAAAAAATGCATACTGCACACAGCTGCTTTGCTCAATGTCGGGTGGAGTGGTTAAATAGACTTTCTGTATCGCAACAACTTTTGTATTGTATTGACAGTTTTATGCTCCGAAATCCGCCACATAGACAAGCTAAAAACCTTTATCAGCATACCTAAGTCCGGAAAGTACGAGCCTTAAACGATAGACAAAATCAGAGGAACAATGCCATTTCCGGATAAGCCGCTTGGCTATCTCCTTCGCAAAATTAAAAGAGCATCAATCTGACCCACAAATCTAAGGTATTGGCACTACAATTAATTTAACCGAACCGCACGACGAATAACATTCTGCCAAACTGACCATTTTTTAACGTATATTTAGCCCGTTGAAAAAATTAATCGCCATATCATTTCTATTTGTTTTTCTGAGTGCAAACACAGAACTACATCAGCTATTGCAGCTGCCAATGTTCATTCATCACTTCTTAGAGCACCACACCCAAGAACCCGATGAAAGCTTTGCCGACTTTTTGAACAAACACTATGCCGACTACCAAAACCATTCGGACAGCAACCACCCCGACCACGACAATTTACCTTTTAAGACAACGGATTGTGGGAAAATGCACATTTCATTAGCTTTTTTAAACCCTATCCCATTCTCTATTCCAAGACCCGCCGCTTTTCATGAGAAAATTTCTCCAATCTACAACGGAGCTTTTTATTCTTCCGCTGTCGTCAGTAACATTTGGCAACCGCCAAAAATCAGTTAATGAATTTATGAAGTGTCCGCATTTCAGGCACAAAAAAATCTGTTTACGGGGCTTATGCAACGCAAACGTCAATTCATTTCATTAATTTCAAAATATGCTCAATAAAATTATCGCGTACTCTATAAAGAACAAACTTATCATAGGGTTATTCATTCTAACCCTCATAGGTTATGGGAGTTACGAACTAACACAACTGCCAATTGATGCCGTGCCTGACATCACCGATAATCAGGTACAAGTAATTACCGTTACTCCTTCCTTGGGTGCTCCCGATGTGGAACGTTTGATTACTTTCCCCATAGAACAAGCCAACAGCAATATTCCTGGACTAAAAGAAATTCGCAGTTTTTCACGGTTTGGTCTTTCATTAATTACCATTGTATTTGATGATGATGTAGATATTTATTGGGCAAGGCAACAAGTAACCGAACGACTGAAAATTGCGGAAGACCTGATCCCAAAAGGAATTGGAATGCCCCAATTAGCTCCCGTTACAACTGGATTAGGAGAAATTTATCAATACGTTTTGAAACCAAAACACGGTTACGAAGCCAAGTATAATGCCACTGAATTGCGAACCATTCAAGATTGGATTGTGAAACGGCAACTGATAAGCGTAAAAGGCGTTGCAGATGTAAGCAGTTTTGGCGGTCAAGTGAAACAATACGAAATAGCCATCAATCCCAATAATCTAAAATCCTATGGAATCACCATTAATGATTTGTTTACAGCATTAGAGAAAAACAACGAAAACACAGGAGGTGCTTACATTGAAAAAGCTTCAACAGTTTTGTATATCCGTGCAGAAGGGCTAATTGAAAGTATTGACGACATAAAAAACATTGTTATAAAAAATACTGACAATGGAACACCGCTTTTAATAAACGATGTAGCAGAGGTTCGTATTGGAAACGCCACCAGATACGGAGCAATTACTTACAACGATGAAGGCGAAGTGGCAGGAGCAGTGGTCATGATGCTAAAAGGTAACAATAGCAGTAGAGTCATAAAAGATGTTAAAGAAAAAATCACTCAAATTCAAAAGACATTGCCCGAAGGGGTAGAATTAGAACCCTTTTTAGACAGAACAAAAATGGTAAATAGCGCCATAGGCACAGTTACGAAAAACTTGCTAGAAGGGGCCTTAATCGTTATTCTAATATTGGTTTTATTTCTTGGAAATTTAAGAGCAGGAATAATTGTTTCCTCGGTTATTCCTTTATCAATGCTTTTTGCCGTGATTATGATGAATATGTTTGGCGTAAGTGGAAACCTGATGAGCTTGGGCGCTTTGGACTTTGGTTTGATTGTGGACGGAGCCGTAATTATTGTAGAAGCGTGCATGTTTCAGTTGCATATTTCAAGGCAACAAAAAGTTTCGCAACTGCAAATGGACGACATTGTTTACAGCACTTCCACCCGAATGAGAAACGCTGCCGTTTTTGGTGAATTGATAATTCTTGCGGTGTATTTACCCATTTTTACCTTAGAAGGAATTGAGGGAAAAATGTTTAAACCAATGGCTCAAACCGTTGCCTTTGCTTTGCTTGGGGCGTTTATTCTTTCCCTTACCTACATTCCAATGATGACCGCTTTATTTCTTAACAAAAAAATTTCCCATAAAAAGAATCTTTCAGATAGAATGCTAGAAATATTGGAAAGAATACATCAAAAATATCTACTAAAATTTTTAGCCATTCCTAAAATAGTTATTGGTTTTGTGGTGATTCTTTTTGTCGTTTCATTATTTGTGTTTTCTACACTTGGAGGAGAATTTATCCCAAAGCTACCCGAAGGAGATTTCGCAGTAGAAACAAGGGTGTTGACAGGAAGCAATATAAATACATCATCCGAAGTAATCTTAAAATCAGCACACATTTTATTAAATAAATTTCCAGAAATAGAAAAAGTAGTTGGCAAAACAGGAAGCGGAGAAATTCCAACCGACCCCATGCCCATGGAAGCATCTGATATAATGATTATTTTGAAAGATAAATCTGAATGGACATCAGCCGAAACATGGAATGAACTATCAGAAAAAATGAGTGAAGCCTTGAAAGATGTTCCAGGGGTTACATACAGCTTTCAATATCCGGTTGCTATGCGATTTAACGAACTTATGACCGGTGCCAAGCAAGATGTAGTGTGTAAAATATTTGGCGAAAATCTAGATACCCTTTCTAAATACTCAAAAATATTGGGCGATGTTGCCAAGAAAATTGATGGAGCCGAAAATATATATGTTGAACCCATTGACGGTCTTCCGCAACTGATAATCACGTATAAACGAAATCTAATTGCCCAATATGGCTTAAATATCCAAGACATCAACAAATTAGTGAACACAGCTTTTGCAGGACAGAGCAGCGGAATGGTTTATGAGGATGAAAAGCGCTTTGAATTGGTGGTTCGCCTTGCAAATGAAAATAGACAAGAGGTAGAAGATGTTCAAAATCTCTTAATCCCAACGCCACAAGGAACACAAATTCCTTTGTATCAGATTGCTGATGTGTCTATTCAAGAAAGCGTAAACCAAATCCAAAGAGATGACGCAAAACGCAGAATTATTGTGGGTTTCAACGTTGGAAATAGAGACGTGCAAAACATTGTAAAGGATTTACAAACACAAATTGAAAAGCAAATAAAATTCCCAAGTGGCTATTATGTTACCTACGGTGGCGCTTTTGAAAATTTAGTAGCAGCAAAAAAACGTTTGTTGATTGCCGTTCCAATATCTCTGCTACTCATTTTTCTGTTACTCTATTTCGCTTTCAATTCAGTAAAACACGGTTTGCTGATCTATTCGGCCATTCCTCTTTCAGCCATTGGCGGAATTCTATTTTTAGCCCTTCGTGGTATGCCTTTCAGCATAAGTGCTGGAATTGGTTTTATCGCTTTGTTTGGAGTTGCCGTTCTCATTGG
>CANKSK010000181.1 GCA_947485425.1 Bacteroidota bacterium
AATCGCTTTCATGATAATGAATTCTCTTTTATTAGATTTCTTTTCAGCAATACTTAAGTCTATTTTACCCGTTTCAGGGTTTATTTTTGTGAATTTTATTTGTAGTCCTAATTCTTCAACACGCGCTTCTAAAGAAGCCGACATATTATCTTTTATCAAATAAATAGGTTCTACATTGTAGATTTTTTTGTTGATGTCCGTAATGATGAGCTTTACCCCTACTGCCAAATCAATATTTCCAAGATGATAAGAACTGATATCTGGTGACTTATCAAGTGATTTGATGATAATCAAGCTATTGCTTGTTGATGCGGTATCTCCTATGGATACAGATTTGGTGACCTCTTTGGCATATTCACTATTGGATTGCTCATCAGAATTGATGTCTTCCAAATCGGCATAGGTAATATGCGTATATATATCCTTGGTCAAATAATGTCTGGTGTCCGGTTCTGAAACATTACCCATGGCTTTATTGGTTTGAACAATAGGCTTAAGGGTAAATTCCTTTATCAATTTCCCTTTCTCATTGGGTTTTAAATAATCAATATTGAAATACACATTAACACCCTTTTTTTCTTTACCCGTATAGGTGATATAATAATCACCCATTAGGGTGGTATCATTTTTATTTAACAAGATATTTTCATTATTGGGGAAATCTTTTCCCATGCTTATTCCGCTTCTATTTGAGGAAATAATGTTGCTTTTGGCATTGGAAATAAGAACACCTAATAATATTAGACCAAAGCCTATATGGGCAATTGACGCCCCTGCATGATCTAATTTTCCTTTCAAAATGCGTATTAAAAAACCTATATTAGCGATAACTGCAAAGGTTGATGAGAACAAAAGCAAGATATATGGAAATTTATCTAAATGCAGCATATAAGCTGCTAAAGCAGTTAGGAGGATTGAAATAACAAAAGAGGACGTGATTTTACCTAAAAAAACTTTTGCAGAGGTTTCTTTGTACTTTAAGTATTGCACGCAAGCAATCAAAATGGATAATATGACAGCCATTGGCAATTGCCATGCGTTATAATGATTGGCGGGTTTTACAGGCGGTGCTAAGTGCGTGGAGAAAATCTTATTGATAACCGGAATGGAGGTGGTAAAAATAATTTGAAATGCGGAAATAACCAGGACAATTACACCAATGTACATCCAGAATTCTCGAGAATAAATACTTTCCTCTTTGCTTTGGCCTGGAATATCCTTTCTTCTGATGATGAGCAAGGTAATGGCCCAGACCATAAAAAATGCCATGTATACCAATAACTGACCTGACATGCCTAAATCGGTAAACGCATGCACAGAAGTATCGCCTAAAATGCCACTTCGGGTTAAAAATGTTGAATATAGAATTAACAAAAAGGTTGCTAGGCAGAGGATGATGACGGTAAAAAGGGATTGATTTTTGTTTTTATAAATGAGCATGGCATGCGCTGCTCCAACCAATGTCAGCCAAGGAACAAGTGATGCATTTTCAACAGGATCCCATGCCCAGAAACCACCAAAACTCAATGACTCATATGCCCAAGCCGCACCCATTAAAATACCTGTCCCCAATATCATGACGCCAAAAAAGGTCCATGGAATAGCTTGTTTTAACCATTCCGTATATTGCTTTTTCATCAATCCGGCCATGGCATAAGCAAAAGGTATCAAGGTCGATGCAAATCCCAAAAACAAAATGGGTGGGTGAATGACCATCCAATAGTTTTGAAGCAATGGATTCAGACCTCTTCCATCTGCAATTTTACTCAGGTAATCAGGCATCTGGATAAAAGGAAGATTCATCATATCCGGATGATTTCGCAACAAGATAAAAGGATCGCTGCCAAGTTTGTAATCACCTATGAATACCCCAAGCAACATGGAGGCAATAAACACTTGAACCATACACACAATGGCCATTACCGGCGCTTCCCATTTTCCTGAAAAGCGAATGAGAAAGAATGACAAGATTACATGCCAAAAAGCCCATAGTAAAAAACTACCCTCCTGCCCTTCCCAAAAACACGCTAGCATGTATTTAAATGGAAGTATGGTTGATGAATGATGCCAAACATAGTGATACTCGAAATAGTGGCTATAAATGAGAAAAAACATGATAGCTGCAATGCCAAGTATAGACAATGCGTGTATAAAAAAAGAAATTCGGCCTGTTAATTTCCAAGCTTTGTCTTCAACCTCGGATTTACCAGCCCAGTAATAAGAAACCGATGACAATAAGGCAAAGCAAAAAGCCATTATCACCAAAATATGCCCTAACGTTCCATACAGAAGATGTTCACCTTGAAAATTTATTTGTGTCATACAATCAAGAATTGGCTTTCTTCATTTGTACTTGCGCATCATTGTATTTCGAAGGACATTTTAAAAGTACATTGGATGCGTGGAATTCTTCACCGGCCATTTTTCCGATGATAACAATCTGTTCTGACCTTTCGAAATCTTGTGGTTTGGGCTTATTTAAGATAACCTTTTTTTCGAGCCCATCCTTGTCTTTTAAATAAAAACTAAACAAATCTGGATTCACTTTGGGATCATAGTTTTGTTCCTTACCCTTGTCTAATTTACCTACCACATGATATTCTTTTGATGGGTGCGAAGCTGCAATTTCAAAAGAAGCATAGGTTCCTGCATCGGAAACGGAACTCATGATGGCTCCGACGGCAATGGCTATGAGAATAATCCCGATGATGTGTGATGTTTTCATAAGTTGTTTAACTTGGATTGAATTTTTTTCTCCAGATGTTTTAATTTTTTATCTAAATAAAATAGATACCCTGCAATGCCGCCTAGAATAATTAACAAAACGCTTATCACCACATAAATCTTGCCTGAACTGCGCATTAAATCTGCCATTTCTAAATCCATATTGGATTGAGCGAAGCCCGACATCCAAGCGATTAAAACAAAAAAAGTCAATAAAAATATTTTTTTCATCATGTACTTGTTTATTATTCTTGTTTTCTGGAATCCTCCAAGGTATACATGGCCTCCTTGATGAGTGCCATTCGGATTCTGATTTGCCATATCCAAACCCCTATTAGCGTCCAACCGATGATGGCCGGATAGAAAACCATACGCATATTGCTGTCTAAATCATACTTGCCAAAACTTGGATTTCCTCCATTTCCCGGGTGAAGAGAATCGGTTAATCGAGGCAGAATCATGATAAATACCATCATCAATGAGAAGGCAAAAATACTATAAACTGCCGAAATTCTTGCTCTTTTTTGCTCTTCATCCAAGGAATTTCTGAGCATAAAGTAAGCCAAGTATACCAAAATACTAGCAGCTGCCCCATTCAATTTGGAATCATTTACCCACCAGGCCCCCCAAGTATATTTAGCCCAAAGCATACCTGTTGCCAAGCCCAAAAAACCAAAAAATACACCTACTTTGGCGGCCTCTGAAGCCCATAAATCTGTTTTTAAATCTGAATTTCCAAGGTATCGAATGCTATAAACCAAAGAGCATACCAATAGAATAATCATACCAAACCACATACTCACATGGAAATATAAATTTCGTATGGTTTCGTGCAAAATAGGAAGTCGTGGAACGTCAAGAAGGAATCCCGCAATAAAGGTATATATCAATAAAATAATGGCGGCATATTTCCACCAAACACTTCTCATCATTGAAATCAACGTATTATTCAATAAATTTTAAATATCCGCAACCATTACGAGTATTGAGGACAACATTATTCACGCCAAAGGTATGGAAATAAAATAAATGATAGTATGAGAACAATCAGATTTATAGCGCTAAGCATCAGAATAAAGGGATAGTCAACAATATAATCGAGTCCATCAATGGCGTTTTTTGACAAACGAATCAGGCTGATCATAAAGGGTATTAACAATGGAAAGCTCAATACGGCCATCAGCGTAGAATTATTACCCGCTTTGGAGGCTATTGATGAAACCATGGTGAGAACAATAGAAAAACCCGTACTGCCCAAAACCAAGCAAATAAGAAACATCCACTTGTCCTGAACTGGATTTCCGAGAAACAAGGTATAAAAAAGATAATTAATGGCTGATAAAACCAGCATCAGTAGGCTATTGTAAATGATTTTA
>CANKSK010000182.1 GCA_947485425.1 Bacteroidota bacterium
AATGTTGTTTATTTTTGAGGTTGTAGCAGTACCAGATTCTACAACATCTGCCATCCCCTCGACAACGACATTAAAATAAGAAGGCGCTACGGTTGTATAGTGTTTTTTTGTATACTCACTGAGGGTAATTTTTTTATCACCAATGGACTTGATTACATGGGGAAGAATATAGTACCCTCTATTGGCAATGATTGCGGCGACATTGGCCATTTGCAAAGGATTCATTCCCAATTCACCCTGACCAATTCCAAGAGAAATGATGGTCGAAGATTTCCAATGTCCTTTCCCAAAATATTTATCATAGTAGCCCAATGTTGGAACAGAGCCACGAAGAACATTGGGTAAATCGACGCCTAATTTTACGCCTACACCAAAAGAAGCGATATTTTTGCGCCAAGATTCGAATGCCATTTCAGTGGTTGCATATTTTGGGTTATCGATTACGGATTTAAACAGATATGAGTAGTAGGAATTACAACTATACTGGATAGATTGTTGTAAATCAAGAGGAGAAAAATGTGCATGACAGGCGGGTTTACCTCCCCCAGGAGGATAACCGTGGGCACAAGGGTATTTGGTTTGGGGGCGGAGAACATTTTCTTGCTGACCTACCAGCGCCATAATTAGTTTAAATGTAGAACCGGGCGGGTATTGAGCCATGAGTGCTCTGTTAAAGAGGGGCTTTACAGGGTCGAGCAAAAGATCTCTATAGTTATGGGATCGAATTCTTCCTACCAGCAAATTGGGATCATAAGAAGGGCTAGAAACCAAAGCGAGTATTTCCCCTGTAGAGGGTTCAATGGCAACGACACTGCCGATTTTATTTTGCATCAGGGCTTCGCCATAATTTTGCAGATCTCGATCCAAGGAAGCTATTAAGTTGGCACCCGCAATGGCAATGGTATCATGTTTTCCATCCTGGAAGCTTCCCTTTATCCTGTTATGAACATCAACCATCAAGAGTTTAATACCCCTTTTCCCTCTTAAAACACTTTCATAAGATTGTTCAATACCACTAATACCAATATAATCACCTTTTTTATAGTAAGGATTTTTCCGGGTAATGTTGGTATCCACCTCTCCAATATATCCCAGTACATGTGCAGCAGCGCGATCCGGATATTTCCTCACGGTACGCTCTTCAACAAAAAATCCGGGGAAACTGTATAGTTTTTCCTGCAAGGCGGCATAGGTTTCGGCAGACAATTGTTTTTCGAAGAGAGAGGCTTTGTAAATAGAATACTGTTTTGCCTTGGTTAATTTCTGAATAAAGTCCTCCTGCGTAATGCCAACGAGACTGCAAAATTCAGCAGTATCCATTTTTTTAACCTGTTTGGGGGTAATCATTAAATCGTAAACAGCTTCGTTAAAGACCATGAGTTTGCCCTTTCGATCATAAATCATCCCTCTTGCAGGGAATTGAATGGAAGGCCTTAGTACATTGTTATTGGCAGAAAGTTTGAATGAATCTTCATAAATTTGAAGATAAAACAATCTGAGCAGAAAAATAATTCCTACCAGAAGTACAATACCAATTACGACAAATTTTCTTTCAGAGGAGGAATTCATCTCATTTGCCAGATCTATAAAACACAAACTGACTCAACATGATGAGGACCATGGTAACCAAAGCACTGAGAAACATTCTAAGCAAGGTAGAGAAAAACTCTTCGAATCGAAATATTTCTAAAAAAAACAGCACAAAATGGTGAATAAGGACCATGATGGAAGCGTAGGTAATGAACCACTGCATGCCCATTTTTTTGACACTAAAGCTCACTTCAGATTCATATCCCTCTCTAGGGGCAATTCTTTTGAGCAGAAAAGGTCGGCAAAAGGCAATAAATACGGAAGAAGCAGCATGCAGTCCCATTGAATTAGAAAACATATCAACGCCAAGCCCTATGAAGAAGGAAAAAAGAATTAATAATCCACCTGGAATTTCAACGGGGAGTAGAATAATGAAAAGCACATATATATAGGGATTGACATATCCCCCAAGCTCAATATTATTTAAAATAAGGACTTGCACAAAAATGAGCACAAAAAAACGACTAAAATTGGATAGGATTTTAATTAGCATTTTCTGTAGCTTCTTCGAGTTTAATTTGTTCTTTTTTCATCAGATTATCCACAAGATATATCTGCGTAAGGTTAGAAAAATCGACTGACAATTTGATTTTTGCGGTATAGAAATTATCTCCGGGATTTAATTCAAATTCCGTAACCACCCCGCAAAGGATCCCTTCAGGGAAGATTCTTGAAAAGGAGCTGGTGACAATGGAATCTCCTTTTGAAAGGATGACATGTTTTGGAATATACTGCAAGCTTCCTTCTGAGGGGCTTCCACCATCCCAAACCAGAGAGCCGAAGTAATCATTTTTTTTCAGTTTCACGCTTATTTTGCTATCCTTGTGGAGGAGTGAAATAACGGTGGCATAATGATCAGATACATCTTTGACAATTCCAACGACGCCATCACTATTCACTACGCCTATTTCGGGTGCCAAACCATGCAAGGTGCCTTTGTCAATTGTTAAATAATTATTTCTTTTATTGGTTGAATTGTTAATGACTTTGGCGGCGATAAAGATGTATTTTTGAATGTGGAGGGAATCGTTTATCGTTGATTTCCCGGCAGAATCGACATAAAAAGAGGATGCCAATTTAGATCTCAATTCAGCATTTTCAATGGCCAAAGCATCATTTGTTTCGCGCAAGTGAATATATTCTCTTGCGCCAAGCATGGTTTGAAGAATAGATCCGGAAACCGAATTTGCGGAGTTAATCATATTGGCGCGATGGAAATTACTATTCTCAAAAATAAGGAAAACAGACAGTCCTTCAAAAAGCAGAAATAGAATAAAAAACAAATGTTTCCATAAGAAGATTATGAGATTGCGCATAATTGATGGCGTGAATTAAATAGGAATGCACATAAAATGGGATGTTTATGCCTTATCTCATCAAGAATTTAAATCTTTCAATATTCTTTAAAGCAATTCCGGTTCCTCTTACAACAGCCCTCAAAGGATCTTCTGCAACATGAACAGGAAGTTTTGTTTTAAGGGCAATTCTTCTGTCAAGTCCTCTCAGCAAAGCGCCACCACCGGTGAGGTAAATTCCGGTACGGTAAATATCTGCCGAAAGCTCAGGGGGCGTAATTTCAAGTGCTTTCAAAATAGCTTCTTCTACTTTTGAAATGGATTTATCAAGGGCATGGGCAATCTCGGTATAGGAGACGGTAATTTCTTTTGGAATACCGGTCATTAAATCTCTACCATGCACAGCAAAGTCTGGTGGCGGATTTTCAAGTTCAGGGACAGCAGAACCTACTTCAATTTTAATTTTTTCCGCAGATCTTTCTCCGATAAGGATATTGTGCTGGCGACGCATATAATCCCAAATATCGGTGGTAAAACCATCACCGGCCACGCGAATGGATTGATCACAAACGATACCACCAAGGGCAATTACGGCGATTTCACTGGTACCACC
The DNA here is from genome assembly GCA_947485425.1 of Bacteroidota bacterium. Classification (GTDB taxonomy): domain Bacteria; phylum Bacteroidota; class Bacteroidia; order AKYH767-A; family CANKSK01; genus CANKSK01. The sequence continues at coordinate 3,499 of CANKSK010000182.1, forward strand.
CCCAATATCGATAATCATATTACCCATAGGTTCTTCCACATCGATTCCTATACCGATAGCGGCAGCCATGGGCTCATGAATCAGATATACTTCTTTGGCACCGGCATGTTCAGCGGAGTCTCTAACGGCTCTTTTTTCAACTTCGGTTATCCCTGAGGGGATACAAATAACCATTTTCAGCGAAGGGGTAAAAAGCCTTCTTCCGGGATTAATCATTTTAATCATCCCCCGAATCATATGTTCAGCGGCATCGAAATCAGCGATAACGCCATCTTTTAAAGGCCTAACTGTTTTTATTCCCTCGTGAGCCTTTCCATGCATCATCATCGCTTGTTTCCCAACGGCAATCACCCTTCCGGTGACACGTTCAATAGCGACAATAGAGGGTTCATCAACCACTACTTTATCATTATGAATAATTAAAGTATTGGCCGTTCCAAGGTCAATAGCTATTTCTTGTGTTAAAAAATCGAAAAGGCCCATAATTTCAATCTCTGTTTATATTTTTTGTTGGTAATGAAAATAATAATCGTAAAATCAAATGTACATTTTGTTGGTTTCAGGAATTTTTTTCTTTAGCCAATCCTTTTTTTCGCATTC
>CANKSK010000183.1 GCA_947485425.1 Bacteroidota bacterium
GAGCCAATGACGCCATAAGGCGCCCTTTCAACTACCGTAAGGCCATCGTCACCTGAATAGGCAACAGATTCAATATCTTCTGTTCCTGGTGTTTTGTTGATGGCCAGTTTGTTTTTTATAATTTTATCTGAAATGCGTCCGAAGCCAGTTTCTTCATGGGCCATTTTGGAATACACCTCTACATTTGCCAAGGCGGTTTTGCGCATGTTTTCAATGATATCCTTGCGCACCTCAATGCCCAGTTTGCCAAGTTCCTTGAAAGCAATATCTGCTGCTGCTACGGCGCTGTCTAGGCTTGAGAAAACACCAATTCCGTTTTCTCCCGCTGCTGCAGTGGTAGGGGCTAGGTTCATGCCTTTTATCACTTCCTGAACCAATAGGCGAATGTCTTGTTCTAAATTATCCACTGAATCCTCCTTTTTCTAGATGATTTTTAATATGATGATTTGTTTTTCTCGTAGGTATATACTTGGTCTTTCTGTATATAATCAACGATTGCAATGATTGCTGAATCTGTAGGCATGCCTTCCGTAGCCTTTGTAAAACGAGCACTACTGCCATTTACAAAGAATACAATTTCATGAACGCCGGCACCTACCGTGTCCATGGAAACAACGAAGTCATTCTTGCCTTTCATTGTGGCAGGGTCAATTTTTTCGAGGAGCAATAATTTCATGCCCTCGGTTTTTTCTGCCTTTTGGCTAGAAACCACTGTTCCTACCACCCTTGCTAATATCATGGAATGATGAATTAATTAGATAAGTCCTTGTACAAGCGAGCCTGCAATCAGCTCCATTTTTGGGGAAATTATTTTTTGCTAGAAGTGCGACCCAATGGAAGTGCTGTATCCACATTTCCGTGTGGCCTTGGGATTACGTGAGTAGAAACTACTTCACCAACTTTTTCTGCTGCTCTGATTCCGGCATCAACAGCTGCTCTTACCGCTGCTACATCACCACGAACAATTGCTGTTACATATCCGCCACCAATTTTTTCGTAACCGATCAATTCAACTTTTGCTGCTTTTACCATTGCATCTGAAGCTTCAACCATTGCTGTAAAACCTCTGGTTTCAATCATTCCCAATGCTTCTGTGTTATTTTCTGCCATTTTACTAAGTATTTATAATGATTAATATTTTTATTTATAGTCTTCTTTAGCTGACCTTCCAGAGATTTCGGAGAGTCTTTTTTCTACATTTGTCTTGCATTCAAGCACTTCGGCTTCTTCACCGCTGATGTAAAGCCTTCCAAACTTACCAAATCCAAGCACTTCAATGATATTGATTCTTGCTGATTTTTCAGCTTCATTGGCGGCATAATAGGCATAACCGGCAGGCTCTACCTCAAGAACAAAGAGGGTATCCCCTCTAAGGATCATATTGCCATGACGCGTTCTGTTGATGAGCTGTGCGTGGTGATCTTCAATATTTTTAATCAATTGACTGGTCAGGATTCTAGGTTTTAGCCTTTCATCTTCCGTTCTGTTAATGGCATCCAAAACCGCTTGGCCGGCCATTCTGGTGTCGCCTTGGCTGTCAGAATGTACTTCAAGCATCCCGAAAGCTCTTTCCACGATTTGCATACCGGGAGTAACATTGGTTGCTTTAAGCGCCACATCGGTAAGGGTATTGATTTCGATACCGGGTGCAATTTCAATGATGCAGCAAGTTTGTCCCCCAACAGGTAGGTATCCCCTAGACACTGTTGATAAAAAAGATGCCATCTGTAGTTGTAAAGAATCTAAAAAGATATAGGTCCTTAAGTCAATATTTGATGTGCTCATATTTTTTTTATTTAGCTTTAGTATTTGTTTTTCTACCTAATGGCAATGCTTTATCCACATCATTGTAAGGTCTTGGAATGACATGAGTAGAAACCACTTCCCCAACTTTTTGTGCGGCACGAACACCGGCATCAACCGCCGCTCTCACCGCAGCCACATCGCCACGAACGATTGCCGTTACATAGCCTCCACCGATTCTTTCAAATCCTACCAATTCAACCTTTGCAGCTTTAACCATCGCATCGGCTCCTTCAACCATGGCTGCAAAACCTTTGGTTTCAATCATTCCCAGTGCTTCTGTATCATTTACAGACATACATTTCCTCCTTTAATCTTGTTTAATTTATTTATAATCTTCTCTTCCGGAGATTTCGGATAATCTTTTTTCTACGTTTTTCTTGCATTCAAGTACTTCGGCTTCTTCCCCCGCGATATAAACCCTGCCAAATTTTCCGGAGCCTGATACATCTATGATATTGATTCGTGCTGATTTTTCAGCTTCATTGGCAGCATAATACGCATATCCTGCAGGTTCTACTTCAAGTACAAAAAGCGTATCTCCTCTTAAAATCATCATCCCCCAACGGGTTCTGTTGATCAGCTGTGCATGATGATCTTCAATATTTTTAATCAATTGACTCGTCAAAATCCTTGGCTTTATGCGATCGTCTTCTGTTTTGCTGATGGCATTTAATACCGCTTCGCCGGCCATTCTGGTGTCACCTTGGCTGTTGGAATGTACCTCCAACATACCGTATGCTCTTTCTACAATTTGCATCCCTGGGGTAACATTTGTTGCTTTCAATGCCACATCAGTCAGCGTATTGATTTCAATGCCGGGGGCAATTTCTATAATACAACAGGCCTGATTGGCCACCGGCAAATATCCTCTTGAAACCGTTGAGAGATAGGATGCCATTTGTAATTGTAAAGAATCTAAAAAGATATAGGTTCTTAAATCAATATTTGTTGCTTTCATCAATTATATGCCTTTTTGTTTAATTTCTTTTCGATTTTGGGGCGATACCCTTGGGTAATTTGCCCCAAAATTAATATATTTTAATTAGCTTACATGAAATATTGTTTTATTTCCCCATGTGGATGAGGGATAATGATATCCATGCATAGCAAGTTTTTGTTTTTGGCAAATTCAGTACCGGCTTCCATCGCTGCTTCCATGGCATCGAGTGTGCCCATCATTTTTACATAGGATTTACCACCAAAGCCATTGGCAAGTCTGATTTCAATAATATTTACTCCGCCTGCTTTTGCAGCTCTATCGGCTGCTTCAATGGCAGAAACGATGGAAAGTGTTTCAATAATGCCAATTGTACCCCATTCTGCTGTTGGGATGGTATTTCCAATTGCGGGAATGACTTCCGGGTGAATCATTGGCAAAAACAAGCTGTCTACAATGTATTCTGCTCCAATTTCAAATCCCTTGTGAAATGAATATTCTGTTGAAGCCACATCACCACTGAAGAGAATCAAATATTTTCCTGAACTGATGGTTCGGGCATCAATAATGTGAATGGGAGCCACTTTTACCATTTCATCCAAGGCTTTAATCCCCATAGCAAAACTGCTATACTCCAAAGCGCCCAATACCACTAAATCCATTCAGTCCTCATTTCTTATAAACAACCGCATTATTTTCTTCAATAAGGTCAACAATGCCTACAATCAAAGCATCCAAGGGTTTATTGATTGTTGTTGGCGTTTCTCTAGCCGGAGAGCCTTCCGAAAGAAGAATCATTTCTTCGTATCCGGCCCCAACCTGATCAAGGGCAACTACATAATCTCCCTTTCTTTCTCCTTTTTGATTGCATTTGTCAACAAGCAGATACCTCGCGCCTTCAATTCCGATGCTTTGGGTACTACTGACAATTGTTCCAACAACTTTTCCTAAAACCATTTTATGCTTTATATTTTTCGTATGTATAAAGACCGTCCTTTTCAATAAAATCAACAATGCCTGTGATTGCTGAATCACTGGGAAGGCCGCCTCCTGTGACAGAGGTATATTTTGCGCTGCTACCGGAGACATAAAAAACGATTTCATGAATTCCAGCACCTACCGTGTCCATGGAAATGACAAAGTCATTTTTTCCCTTTAAGGTAATGGGGTCAATTTTCTCCAACAGGAGAAGTTTGATCCCATTCAATTTCTCTGGTTTATGGCTAGAAACCACTGTTCCTACCACCCTTGCTAATATCATGGAATGATGAATTAATTAGATAAGTCCTTGTACAAGCGAGCCTGCAATCAGCTCCATTTTTGGGGAAATTATTTTTTGC
>CANKSK010000184.1 GCA_947485425.1 Bacteroidota bacterium
AAAAGTGGAAAACGTTCATTCCCAAATTGGAATATTGCACGGACAATGCTGCCATGATTGCCATTGCAGGCTATTATAAATTTCTAAGATCCGAATTTTCCAGTCAAGATGCCGCTGCCTCCGCACGCCTTCCCTTTTGATATTCAAGCCCTGCCAAAGGAAATTTTATCAAGTAAAATCCTGACATCCCCTCTTTTATTCCCTCTTTAACCGGGATTTGAAACATTTTCAGTGATATGTTTTAACTGAACAGACAACTGATTGTACAAGGTTTTACTGACATGAACCAATGGCAATCGCAAGTGATCAGGACAAATCCCTAATATATTTAATGCCGCCTTGATTCCCGAGGGATTTCCCTCCTGAAATAAAAGGGGAATCACTTCCATCAATTTAAAATGCAAATCTCTTGCGCTTGCATACTTGCCCTGCAAAGCCATTCTCACCATTTCGGCAAATTCTTTTGGTAAAGCATTGGCCACTACAGAGATAACCCCTTCTCCACCCAAAGCAATTAATGGATAAGTCAGCGCATCATCACCAGAAATAACCAGAAAATCTTTAGGCCTATCCTTCAAAATCATCATACATTGCTCCAAATTACCTGAGGCCTCCTTAATGCCGATGATATTTTCAATATCATGAGCAAGGGCCAAAGTCGTTTCGGCTGTCATATTGGTGCCGGTTCTTCCCGGCACATTATATAAAATCACAGGCACAGGCGATGCCATCGCAATCATCTTATAATGCTGGTAAATTCCTTTTTGCGTGGGCTTATTATAATAAGGGCAAACAGATAAGATGGCATCAATATTTTCAAAATCCGTATTGCGAATCTGTCCTATGATTTCTTGGGTATTATTTCCACCCAAACCATACACAATGGGCAACCTTTTGTTATTAATTTCCTTGACAAAACCTAAAACGGCTGAGCGCTCATCTTTTGTAAGGGTAGCTGACTCAGCAGTTGTTCCCAGTGGAACCAAATAATTTACTTTATTGGTGATGACATGTTCCAATAAGTTTTCAAGACTTTTAAAATGAATACGGCCATCCTTATGAAAGGGCGTAATTAAAGCCACACCGGTACCTTTAAATTTGGTTATTGGCATATTTAAAATATTAAATCTGTTAAAATTTGAGTGCGGATAATCGCTTATGAATTTCCTTTATTAATTAATCTAAGATAATGATCTACCTGCCCAATAAAACCTTTTAAATTCCCACTGTCGGCAACATCAATCATTAAATCATAAAATGCTGTACTTGTTTTATTATACTTACCAACCCTGAAGCGAGCCTTAGATAAGGCGGCAATGTATTTTAATGGAAAGCTATTTTCGATATTCAAACAAATTAGGATGTCAAACTCCTCCTGCATAAAATTGGTAACAACATGATAATTCGGAATAAAATAAAAATTAAGATGTTTTTGATTAAAGTAATCAAGGCCCAATTTGGCAAATTGATGTCGCAACAAGGCAGGTCTATCAACAAAACCAAGTGTATGCACGTCTTTATGAATTTCCCGTAGAGATTTCATATAACGCATAACGGTATCATAATTATCGTCATCAGTGGCATTATATAATATACCAATTGATTTTGCGTCCTGCAAATTCCTTACGGCAGGGACACGATGAAATTGCTTAACTTCTTTAAGCAATTTATGATAACCTACACTCAACCTAATTTTCTTACTCCATTTCATGAGAGCATTTCTATAAATTCGTTTTCTGTAATCACTTTTACCTGCAACTTAGATGCCTTTTCAAGCTTTGAAGGACCGCTTTCGGCCCCGGCTATTAAACCTGAGGTTTTTGCCGATATACTGCCTGATACTTTTCCTCCGTGTTGTTCGATTAATTTTTTTAGCTCATCCCTTGAATATTTTTCAAATACTCCGGATACAACAAATGTAAGGCCTTTTAGTGAATCACTCAAGGAAGAATTCATTTCATTTTGATTTAATTCAAATTGAAGGCCTAATTTTTTCATTTTTTCAATCATTTCCTGATTTTCCTTCACCGCAAACCATTTGAGTAAACTATCGGCAATCTTTTCCCCAATTTCCTCTACTTCCAACAATTGATCTTTTTCCGCTTGCAGCAAAGCCTCCATATTTTTAAAATGAGCCGCTAATTTTCTAGCCACCGTTTCTCCTACATGCCTAATTCCCAGTGCAAAAAGTACCCTACTAAAAGATATGGATTTTGAATTTTCAATACCTGCCAATAAATTGTCGGCCGACTTGCTGCCCATTCTTTCAAGTTTTTCCAATTGTTTTTTTTGAAGTTCATAAATATCGGACACATTCCGTATCAAACCTTCTTTAAACAACAATTCAATGGTTTCGGAGCCCAATCCTTCTATATCCATGGCTTTCCGACTTGTAAAATGTTCTATTTTGCCCTTTATCTGAGGGGGGCAACCATCTTCATTGGGACAATAGTGATTGGCTTCTCCATCGGCACGAACCAAGGGTGTGCCGCATTCAGGACATGCATTGATAAAAGGATGTGCTTGAGAAAACAAATCACGTTTTGACAGATCAACAGCAGTAATTTTGGGAATGACCTCCCCCCCTTTTTCCACAAAAACCACGTCTCCTTCGCGAATATCAAGCTTTTCTATAAAATCTGCATTGTGAAGACTTGCCCTTTTTACCATAGTGCCGCCCAAAAGCACGGCCTGTAAATTGGCCACTGGCGTTATCGAACCCGTGCGACCTACCTGAAAAGTGATGGACAATAGTTTGGTAGAAACCGATTCCGCCTTAAATTTATAGGCAATAGCCCAACGTGGCGATTTAGCGGTGATACCCAAATCTTTTTGCAATTCAATTTCATCGACCTTGATAACAACCCCATCAATATCAAAACCCAAATGGGCTCGAAGACCATTTACATGGTGAATATATTTGAATACCGCAGGCAAATCCTGACAAAGTGTAAGATGCTCAGAAACTTTAAATCCCCATTTTTTTGCCTTTTGCATACTTTCATAATGGGTTTTAAGGGGCAAATTTTCAAGGATAACAGAGTATATAAAACAATCCAAAGACCGTTTGGCCACAACGGCAGAATCTTGCATTTTTAAAGTACCTGAAGCGGAATTTCGTGGATTGGCAAAGGGTACCTCCCCATTTTTTATCCGTTCGGCATTGATTCGCTCAAAAATATGGTGATGCAAGAAAATTTCACCCCTTACCTCAAATTCCTCCGGATAGTCACCGGAACGTAATTTTAAAGGAATACTCTTGATGGTGCGAACATTGTTGGTAACGTCATCACCCTGTTCCCCATCGCCACGGGTAACGGCCCGAACCAGTTCACCATGTTTATAATGAAGCCCAATGGCCACGCCATCATATTTCAATTCGCAGACATACGCAAAATTAACATCGATATTTTTTCGAATTCTGGCATCAAATTCCGAAATTTCTTCTTCTGAATAGGTATTCCCCAAGGATAAAAAAGGCACCTTATGCTTAATCGTCTCAAAGTCCTTGGTAATACTTCCGCCTACGATCTGAGTTGGAGAATTGGGATCAAGAAATTCAGGAAATTCTTTTTCAAGGCTTGTTAATTGGACCAAAAGTTGATCAAAATCGTAGTCACTGATTACAGGATTCGACAAAGCATAATACTGATAATTATGTTCCCGAATTTGGGCAGTAAGTTCATCAATCTTTTTCTTGGCCTCTGCTTTATGCATAACTAATCGTGAAAAGTATTTTTGTGGAGGTAAAAATAAATATTTCCAATGAATTTTATTGATTTTTATTGCAGCAGAGGCATTGAATTCGATGAATGATATCCTTCCATCTTATTGAATTGAAAGAGAATGTATTCCATCTCAAAGAAACAAAACCTAAATTTTTTCGTTTAAAGGACTTTTAATTTCCTTTTTGAGCTTTTAGCATCCTATTTTTTCCATGAATATCCTTGCGTAGGATAACTTCTTGATAGCCCAAGGTACCCAACATCACCATAAGCTCCGGAGCTAAAGATTCATTTATTTCAAAATAAATAAAACCTCCTGCCCTTAAATGCG
>CANKSK010000185.1 GCA_947485425.1 Bacteroidota bacterium
TTGCAGATTTTAAACCGACAAACGAATTTGAAAAATGGGCAGCTGTTGAAGTATCAGATTTTAAAAACGTGCCAACAGATATGGAAACATTTACCTTATCAGGCGGACTTTATGCAGTCTTCGACTATATGGGTTCAAGTAAGGATTCAAGTATTTTTCAATACATATATGGGAGTTGGTTGCCAAATTCAGAATATGATTTGGACGACAGGCCGCATTTTGAAGTTATCGGGGAGAAATACAAAAACAATGATCCTTCATCAGAAGAAGAAATTTGGATACCCATAAAGCCGAAACAATAAATGCCAGCCACAAACATCCTGCTTGGTAAAATAGCGGACCTAGTATTTTTTAAAAACAGGTGTGAAAGTTTAAAAGATTGTGGTTTCTAAGATAAAAAGGGCTAAAATTCCGCCATCTCTCCAAGAACCCTCATGTGTTTTTTACTAAGGATACTTAGGTAATTGAAAAGGTATCAGCATCTAGATAAGCAGGAAAAGTTTTTCTAAATTGAATAATATTTTCTGCTGACAGCTCTACGGTTTCAATGCATGCTTCATTGGGTAGGGTGCTTCTGATGATTTCTCCCATAGGCCCTGCTACCAAAGATCCTCCTGCATATTCAATGCCCAATCCATCGATGCCTGTCCGGTTTACGCCTGCTACAAAGGCCTGGTTTTCGATTGCTCTGGCAATGAGTAAATTTTTCCATGCATAGCTTCTTTTTTCGGGCCAGTTGGCAATATAAATCAGCAGGTCATAATCGCCTGTATTTCTGCTCCACACCGGAAAGCGAAGGTCGTAGCAGATGAGCGGACAAATCTTCCATCCTTTCCATTCTACAATCAGTTTATTTTTTCCGGCGCTGAATACCTGATTTTCCGATGCCATCCGGAAAAGATGCCGCTTGTCGTAGGTTTGTATATTTCCATCCGGAAAAACCCACAGAAGGCGGTTGAAATATTGATTGTTTTCCTTGATAATCAAGCTGCCGGTAACCGCTGCTTTTTTGATGGCAGCGGTTTTTTTCATCCACTCCACAATATCTGAATGCATTTCCCTATACACCTCAGCGGCATTCATGGTAAATCCAGTATTGAACATTTCAGGAAGGATAATCAAATCGGTTTGATGAGGCAGAATAGAGATTAAACAGCTGTCAAATTGCTCCAGATTTTTTTCTTCATTTTCCCAAATCAATGGAACTTGTACGAGCGTGATTTTTAAATCTTCCATAAATACGATTAAACTTTACATAATCTTTCTGCGGCAGCAATCAAGGTTTGTTCTGTTTTTGCAAAACAGAATCGCAGTAACTTATGATCTACTGGGGTGTTGTAAAAAACGGAAATGGGAATGCTTGCTACACCGGCTTCTTTGGTAAGTCTGATGGCATATTCAGTGTCTTTTTCATCCGTAATGGAATCATATTGCAACAATTGAAAATAAGAACCATGGGTAGGTAAGATTTTAAATCTTGAGCCACTCAATAGATTGGCAAACAAGTCCCTTTTGTTTTGGTATAAAAGGTGAACCTCATCATAGTTTTTTTTGTCGTTCATGAACTCCGCAATGGCATATTGAATCGGTGTATTGGCACTAAACACCATAAACTGATGGATCTTGCGAAATTCCGTCATCAATCTTTCTGGGGCCAAGCAATAGCCCATCTTCCATCCGGTAACATGAAAAGTTTTTCCAAAGGAAAAAATGATCATGCTTCTTTCTGCGAGGTTTGGAAAGCGGGATATGCTTAAATGTTTTTCTCCATCGAAAATAATGTGTTCATATACCTCATCACTCAAAATAACGATATCTGTACCCTTGGTAATGTCTTCCAGCAGGGCAATTTCTTCCATGCCAATGACTGATCCGGTAGGATTATGAGGTGTATTGAGAATGATCATCTTTGTTTTGGCGCTGATGCTATTTCTCAGTTTTTCGTGATTGATTTGAAAAGTCGGAAATTCAAGCTGCATGCAGATGGGTATTCCACCATTCATTTCAATTGCCGGAATATAGGAGTCATAGCAGGGCTCAAAAACGATGACTTCATCTCCGGGTCTTATCCATGCTGATATGGCGGTATACAAAGCCTGCGTGCCGCCGGCAGTGATGGTGATTTCTTTTTCAGGATGGTAATCGCATCCATACAGGTCTTTTATTTTGGCTGAAATCCTTTCCCTCAAAGGCATGATGCCTTGCATAGGGGCATATTGATTCATCCCTTTTTTCATGTATGCATGCACTAAATTGATCAGCTCTTCTGAACAAGGAAAATCAGGGAAGCCTTGTGATAAATTGATGGCATTTTCAGCATGTGCCAATTGGGACATGATACTAAAAATGGTCGTTCCGGCTTTGGGAAGCTTACTTTGGATAGGTCCTTGAAATGCCAACATACCAGAAGGGAGGGTTTAAAATAATTTTTGAAGTAGATATACGTCGAGAAACTTCCCGAATTTAAAGCCTACTTCTTTCATGATGCCAATGTGCTTATAACCTAGCGCCACATGCACATTGATACTCACCTCATTGCCTTCGGTAATGCGCGAGAGGATGCAATGCAGGCCAGCAGAGCGCCCTTCAATGGTAATCAGATCCAATAATTTTTTTCCAATCCCATGATTTCTATGGTTTTTGTCCACATACACCGATACTTCTGCAGTGGTGTCATAGGCTTTCTTGTCTGACCAACGGCTTAAGGCCGCCCATCCAACTACTTTTTTGTCTAGTTCAGCCACAATAACAGGGTGTTTTTCACCATGTTCATTCATCCAAAGGACTCTTTCTTCTAGGGTTTTGGGCTCTAAATCAAAGGTCGCTTGGGTGTTTAAGATCACTTCATTATATATGTTATTGATGTCGGTAACATCTTCCGGTTTAGCCGGTCTGAATATAATCATGGCTTTTATTTGGTATTTATCGTGTGTAAAAATATATCGAAGTGTTCAATAAATGCAAAAAAAAGAAATATTATTTGAAAATACTTGGGAAATGCAAATAAAAACCATATTTGTGTACAGGGAAGGACATTTGAGTGCCGATATAGAAAAGGAAATTTTGAGGATATTTCCGCAAACAATACCCCGATCGTAAAGCCGGCCCGAAAGGAAACCTCAAAATGTATATGCAATACCTACTATTGGGAAAAGGGCAGGGAAAGACATTTGATTAAAAAATGTAACACCTTGAATAGCAAGTAATTGGTATTAAAAAAAGGGGAGAAACCCAGAAGGCGAATATAGCCGCAATATGGGGTATAGAGGAATGTTGGCCGCAACCGCAGGGATAAAAAACATCCTAATTCTGACCTGATTACACTTAAATTTTAAGCATTTTTGGATTTTTTGACCAGAATACGTATATTTGTAAAAAAGATACGTATGACCACAAAATTGACTTTGTCTGTAGAAAAGACAGTTATCGAAAAGGCTAAGGAATATGCCAAGAATTCAGGAAGGAGTTTGTCTAATCTTATAGAATCTTATTTGGAAGGCTTGACAATGGAATCGCATACCCCAAATAAAATATCGCCCAAGCTCAAGCGACTTGTGGGTAGCGTGAAATTGCCCAATAATTTTGACGAGAAAAAGGAGTTGGAGCAGTATTTTAAGAAAAAGCATTTATGAAACGGATTTTTGTAGACACCAACATAATCATTGACCTTCTGGCTGAAAGGAAGCCACATAGTAAGTTTTCGATTGAGCTCTTTGAAATGGCGGAATCGAAAAAGATAAAATTATTTGCTTCATCTCATTCCTTTGCAACAGCTCATTACCTGCTTAAAAAATACATCGAAGAAAAAAAATTAAGGACAATACTATTGGGCCTTTTGGACTTTGTGACAATAATACCCATTGACATTCATATAATCAAACGAGGGCTTAAATCTAAATACAAGGACTTTGAAGACGCCTTACAGATTCTCTCTGCGACGACAATTGATAAAATGGACTATATTGTTACAAGAAACATAAAGGACTTCAAAGGCTCTGAAATACCCGTATATGCTCCCGATGAAATGATGATGCGATTAAAACAGGAAA
>CANKSK010000186.1 GCA_947485425.1 Bacteroidota bacterium
CATAGCTGGCTTGGCAATAGGAGCCGCTATTCTCCTGCTTTTCTTTTTGATTATTTTGGCCTTTTCCGCTTCTCGTCATTAAAAATTGTACCTTTATAAACTCATACAAAAACTACCAAAGATATGCTAGATGATTTCAATGGTTTTTATATCTGTGTTATCCTGCTGCCGATAGTACTCGGAATGGCATTGTATTATGGGAAAATATACGGGTATAAAACCATTCCGGGCTTTGTGATATTATGGAATATTGTTCTTACGCTGATGTTGGTGAGTACGCTATTTGCGGGAATGGAAACCTATTATCGTTTTTTTGTAGACACCACAGATTCATATAGTTTAAACATGATTTCTGCCAGATGGTTTAAAAGGCACTTTTCATATAATAATATTGGTGTTCGTGACAATGTTATCTATTATCCTGCCAAAGAGCCATCCAAAAAACACAGAATAACCTTTTTTGGAGATTCCTTTACCGAAGGTCATGGCGTGGCAGATGTTGAGGATAGATTTATCAATCTGATTCGAAAGGACAAGCCAGAATGGGAATTACAATGTATGGCAAGGAAAGGCAATGAGACCAATAATGAAATCAAAAATCTAAAGGCGACGATAGAAAACCACTTTGATATGGAATATGTCGTATTGTGTTATGTTTTGAACGATATATCCTATTTACTTCCAGAAACAAAAGTTGTGTATGACCGAATTGACAAGGCATATAAAAAAGAAATGGGATTTTTAGATTCAAGTAGTTATTTTATGAATACCATGTATTACCGTATCAAGGGAAGTAAAGATCCGGCCATTTACAACTATTATAATTTTGTTAAAAAGGCATATTTCAATAAAAAATGGGATGAACAAGCCGAAAGTCTTCACTATTTTAAAGATTTAGCAGAAAGCCGTGGAGGCCGTCTACTGGTTATTACCTTTCCATTGCTGAACACCTTAGAAAAAAACCAAGAAGATGATGCCATTTTCAATCGTTTGGATAGCCTTTGGAAATCCCTTCATGTACCCCATTTGAATTTGACCTCAGCCTATACAGGATATAAGTCATCCGAACTGGTGGTAAACCCATATGATGCACATCCGAATGAGTTTGCGCATAGATTGGCAACAAATGCCATGGAAAAATTTCTTGAAAATGAGATTAAAAAGGGAGAAGAAAGGCCCTAAAATAGCTCATCAAGGAATAATATACCGCCCTCTTTTTCCGTTTTGCGATTCCATACCGAAGCATTATCTTTGTGCAAGGTATTTTAAATTTTTACCTTAGGTAAATTTAGTAAAAAGGAATCGTTGATAATGAAAATCAAAATTGGAATAATTTTCGGAGGTTCATCAAGAGAAAGGGAGATTTCCTTTGCAGGAGGAAGAACCGTATATGATAATCTGAACAAGTCTTTATTTGAGGCCATTCCGCTTTTTATGGATAGCCTAGGAAACCTCATTTTACTAAATTGGGAATATATTTATAAAGGAAGCATCCGTGATTTTTATCCTCCGGTACAGTTTTTACCCGCATCACCCAATGAATTTCAAGTTTATATTGAAAGTATCCATGGAGGACGGTATGAAAACGAAGAACAAATTATTGCCTCAGTGGGGAGTAAATTAGATTGGAAAACACTAAAAACAAAAATAGATTTTGCTTTTTTATGTTTGCATGGAAGCAATGGAGAAGATGGGCGCTTGCAAGGAATGCTAGAGTTTGAGGGTATTCCTTATTCGGGTTCAGGAATTCTATCCTCTGCCATTGGTATCAATAAAGCTGTTCAGAAAAAACTCATGCAAAGAGCAGGCTTCAACGTAGGTAAATACGAAGTAGTAAGCAGGCAGAAATGGATTACAAAAAACCAAGAAGCTGTATACCTAGCGGCTAAGAATAGGGCCGGATTTCCTTTGGTCATTAAACCGGTAAATCAAGGTTCATCAATAGGAGCATCTATACTCTTACAGGATGACTATTCCGCATTTTTAAAAGCCATGAATAAGGCTTTTTTTATCTCAGAAATCAAAGCAGAAGAATGGCAAGAAAGTACGGCTACAGAAAGGATGTTGATGATACGAAATCTTTGCGATATCAGAGAAGGTATTGGTGTTCCTTTGATGTTCCATTCAAAAAATGAATCTCCCAAGAAAATTTACCATCCCGAAGAGTTACTTGAAGAACTAAACCAAATATTCAGAACAGACTGCAAGGAGGTAAGCTTAAAAGCCATTGATGGAGAAAATGAGGTTATCATTGAATCGTTTATTGAAGGCCAAGAATTCTCTTGCATTGTTATTGAAGATGAAGATGGAATTCCAATTGCCTTGCCACCAACAGAAATAAAAAAAGGAGGCGAATTATTTGATTACCGCTCCAAATATCTTCCGGGCTTATCGAGAAAAATTACGCCGATGAATGCCTCGGATGAAGATATTAATAAAATCAGAAAGGAATGTGAAAAATTATTTTCTGAACTTTTTTTCAATGTATATGCAAGAATTGATGGATTTCTATCCAAAACCGGAGAAGTATTTTTGAATGATCCCAATACAACATCGGGGATGATGCCCTCCTCCTTCTTCTTTCATCAAGCGGCAGAAATAGGATTAAATCCTTCCCAATTTTTAACCTATATCATCAGAACCTCCATATCGGCAAGAGTAAAAGACTTGAAGGAATCTGCAAGTATTTCTGAACTTCTTTCATTGCTTGATGAATCCATTTTAAAAAACAAGGAAGAAAATCAAGTAAAGATCAAAGTGGCTGTAATTTTAGGGGGATATTCAACAGAACGACATATCTCTGTAGAAAGTGGACGAAATATCTATGAAAAATTATCATCCTCAGAAAAATATTTACCCATACCCATTTTTCTTGGATCCTCAGAGGATAAAAAAAGCTACTCACTATTTCAGATTCCTATCAACATTTTGCTTAAGGACAATGCTGATGATATTTATGATAAGATAAAACATTATCATTTGCATCCTATCATTTCAGAGATTCATACAGAGTGCATGCATATTACCTCTAAATATTCAAATAGGGCAAGCATATCATCACCTCAGAAGATTGAAACTTCTGAATTGGGAGAAATTTGCGATGCTGCATTTATAGCCCTACATGGAAGACCTGGGGAGGATGGCCAATTGCAAAAAGATTTGGAATTATATCATATTCCATATAATGGTTCCGGACCACATTCATCTGCCATTACCATCAACAAATATGAAACCAATGAAATTTTAAAAAACAATGGCTTTCATATACCGGCACATTTAATTGTTAGCAGGCAAGAATGGGAAGCAGAGAATGAAGCAGTCCTTTCAAAAATAATTACCAATATACCTTTTCCTGTTATCGCAAAACCAGTAGATGATGGTTGCAGTTCGGCAGTAAAGAAAATAAAAAATGAAATTGAACTGAATGCATATTTAAAAACCGCATTTCGACAGGAAGCAGAATTCGATAAGGAATATGCAATTGTTCTTCGTTTAAAACCGAAAGAAGAATTTCCACCGCTGCGACATATTCTCATTGAAGAATTGGTATCCGCAAAAAATGCCATTCATTTTCTTGAAATTACGGCAGGACTTCTTACGCATTTGAATGAGAAAAAGGAAATAGAATATGAAATGTTTGAGGCTTCAGAAACCTTATCGGAAGGAGATGTTTTATCTTTAGAAGAAAAGTTTTTAGCCGGGCAAGGACAAAACATAACCCCGGCAAGATATGATGCGAGTCCAGAAATACGACAAAAGATTTCAGAAGCGATAAAGGAAGAATTAAAAAGGGCGGCAATTGCTTTAAACATTGAAGGCTATGCAAGAATTGATGCCTTTGTGAGCATCGATGAAAATAAATTTCCTAAGCTTACCTTCATAGAAGTAAATTCTCTACCGGGGATGACGCCTGCAACATGTATTTTTCATCAATGCGCCATAAATGGATATAAACCATATGAATTTATCAATGCAATTTTGGAATATGCCATGCAAAAGCTAAAGCTAAAATTAACATTTGAAGCATAAAATAACTTTATTAAATTAAA
>CANKSK010000187.1 GCA_947485425.1 Bacteroidota bacterium
AATATATTTTTCTCATTAATTAAATGATTTTTACGTCTCAATAAAATGTATAGTTGTCAATTTTGCTCAATTGGTTTGCCGCTAGCGATATGCATTAAAAATGCCTCATCCTAGGCAAGTGTAAAAATATTGAAAAAAATTGAGAAAATTTTTTTTTGTTTTAAACCAATCAATATTTGTCATATTGGCAAAACGTAAGGAAACCTGTTTGTCATGGTGTGTTGGAATGAATGTTTTCTCCCTGGATATTGATACATTTTTTGAAAACTGGTACTTTCCACAATTGAAAGTTGTTTTCAATACCCTAAAAAACAATGAAGACCATCTAGTGAAAGTCTTGTGTTTTAAAAGGTTTACTTTTTTTGTTATCTGAATAGGCCTAGCAGCAGTCTTGGATAGCTTGAAAAAGGAAATGTAACGAGCCGATTTCCTTTCTTTTTACCAATAGTATACTAAAATGTTTTGCTAAAATATTTTCCGAGTCAATGCTTAAACAATACACAAAAGTATCGCCATCCTGAAGAGGTAGTAAATCGCTGTATTCTAGACTCATCGTGACCAAAGCAGGATGAAATCCGAGCCCCGTCAGTGTTGGCTGACGGGGTTGCCTACTTGATTCTGTGCTGGTTTTTATCCTTTATTATTTAAAGAATTTCTTATAATCAGGATTGTCAGGCGTAATCACTACATAAACGGTATCAATAACTTTTCCTGTATTTTTTTGCTGTTGATTGCCATTAAATGCATTTCCAAAATTCTTTTCAAGCACTTCTATTTTTGTAATAAAATGACTGGTTTCCCCTCTATTGCTAAACCAATTTTTTCCAGCTGTTTCATGGTAAACTAATTTAACCTTCCAGCCATGTTGAGCTGCTGAATCAAGCTTATTGATAATTTTTTGGTCTGGCTGATCATTATCAATTGAAAAATCGAATGGAACACTGCTATTCATTCCTGTTTGCGTTACGTTTAAATGTCCTTCCCAGCTTTTCCAAATTAAACCTGTTTCTGAAAATTGGGTAATGACTCCAATTCTCTCTCCATTTGAGTAATTCTCACTGCAACTAGATAAAAGAATTAGACATGCGTAAATTAAAACCGGAATACTTTTTGTTTTTTTCATTTCTTTCATTATTATTTTTCCTACTCTTTTGGATTTTCGGAATACTCCTATTTTTATAATGTGGGTTTCTTACAACTACTTTTTTTGATTATCAATAAAAGGTGATTAGCCTGCATTGAAATGCTATGTTTATTAAACTTGCCATTAATAGCAGACTGTGAAAAAAGCTTTACAATCTATAGGTGCAAAAATATTGAAAAAAATTGAGAAAATAAAATGGCATTTTGGTTTTTGAGCTTTACAGCGCTTTGCAGCATAAAGTCAAGCCTATGCATTGACTAGAACCAGAAGGGTAGGATGGGCAGTGGCCCAAAGTATAATACGGTTTACAAGCATTCCGTTCAAGCGTTTGGCCTAAATAAATAGATTGCGAATCGATGTTTGATCAGTGCATAAGAAGTATTTCCATCCCGAAGATACGGGAAATCGCAGTATACGATTTTCGTTCTGCTCAAAGCAGGATGAGAGGCGAACCCCTTCATTTATAGTAGACGAGGCCATCTATTTGATTATAGGGCGTTTTTTTTCTAGTGCTGGTATGTCCATAGTTGTCTGTCTTTGTGCGTTGGTTTGGGTAGCTCTTTTGTAATTTGGCTTTGAGATTCGGCTTGTGCGAATGGCCAATGTGCTGCCAAAAGCTTTGGCATTCACCTGTCTTATCTGTTTTTATGCTCTATTCTTCTTCCGTGTTTTTTATTTTCATCAATAAAGTGTAAGCGCCTTTTATAACAAATGTTTTGTTGGTCATATCCGCATTGTCTGGGAAATTGATTTGAGTAAATCCGTTTTCGGTGTTTTGGGTTATTACTTCTTGCATAAGATATTTGTTGTTTTCAGTTTGAGTGAAAACATATTGCTTTCCTTCAAAACGAACCAAGCCGTCATTAGGAATGACAAAAGCTTTGTTGGTTGAAACTTCTACTTCGGCATTCATGTACATTCCTGGGATCAAGGTTTTGTCGTATTGCTCAAAGTGGCAATGAACAATTACGGATCTTTCATCTGAAATTTCTTTGCCAATAAGGATAATTTCGCAATTGTATTTTTTATCTGATTGGTTATTGTTGTAAGCAACAATTTTTTGGCCAATAAAAAGTTTGTCTAAATCTTTTTCAAAAATAGTCAAAGCTAGATGAATGTCCGCAGGATTTACCAATTCAAACAAAACATCGGTCGGGCTTGCATATTTGCCAATATTCATTTTGATAGTGGATGCAAAACCCTCTATTGGCGAATAAATATTAATGCTTCGTGAAATTGTATTTTCATCCAAATTATCGGGATTGATGCTTATTAGTTTTAGTTTCTCTGACAAAGATTTTATCAGTACTTTTTGTGAAAGATATTCTGCTTGGGCATTTTCAAAAACCTTGTCGCTACTCGCTTTGCTTTCATTCAGTTGCTTTTGGCGGTTATATTCTTTTTCTAAAGAACTGAAATGTGCTTTGGCTGTAAGGTAATCTTGTTGCAATTGAATATACTGCTGGTCTTCCATGACGGCTATTATTTCGCCTTTGCTAATGTGCATGCCTTCCAAAAGTTTGGTTGATTTTAGATACCCACCAAGCGGAACACTTACTGATACCATGTTTTGTGGTGGTACATCAATTTTTCCGTTTACTTTTAGTAAAGATGAAATGGCTTTTTGTTCAATTTTTCCCGTTTCAATTTTAGAATTTTTTACTTGTGCATCAGTAAGCTCAACTAAATTATTAGTTGTATTTGCTTCGGTTTTCTCCTCTGCTTTTTTATTATCGCAAGCGGTAAGTGTGGCAAATACTATTGATATGATCAATATATTTTTCATTGTTGAATTTATTTAGATGTTAAGTAATGGAGTTGAATGATTGATTGGTTAAGGTTTTTAATGGCATCGGAATAATTGCTCTGAATGCTGACTGCATTGTTAATCAGCATGGTCCATTCCAAATAATTGATATTGCCATTTGCAAATTGTTGGTTTGCGGTTTTGGTAATAGTTTTTGCATTTGGCAAGGCATTTTCTTCAAAGTATTTTACGGTTTGCAATTGCGTTTGATATTGTTTAAACGCTGACTGATACTCCATATTCAGAATCTGTAACCCAATTTGATAATTATTTTCGCTTATCAATTCAAGGGTTTTACTCGAATTGATTTTAGCTTTTTGCGAACCAAAAAATAACGGCAACCCTAACCCAAATTGAACTGAATTGAATCTTGTTGATGAGTTGTATGAAAAATTATCGGCTCCTGTTCCTTTCATACTCATCGTGTAATATCCAATATTCAGGTTGGGCAATAATTTAGATTTTTCTAACAGTGTATTGACTGCTGAAATTTCTTTTTGCTGCTGCAATACTTGCAAATTCGGATGTTTGCTAATTGCAGAAGTATCAAAAATTTCGTTAAAAAGCATTTTAGGATTTTCTGCTGATGGTGTATAAACGACCGTTGTATTGAGTAACAATTGAAATTGCAGTTGCAAAATTTCATTATCATTTTTCAACTGGTTTAATTGAATTGCAATTTGTCCTCGTTGTGATTCAGCTGTTGTTTTTTCTAAGATATTAGTTTCTCCTGTGGCAAAACGCAAGTTTGCTTTTTCTAAAAATGAGCTGTAAATACTGTCATTTTGTAAAAGAATATTTTGTTTTTGCTGCAAGTAAACCAACAAATAAAAAACTTCGCTGACCTTTTTTTTAAGGTGAGCCTCTTTTACTGCAATGTCCAAAATGCTGCTTTTATAGGTTTCGTTTTGCAGTGATTTTTGTTTGGCATAAACAGTTGGGAAGTTTATTGATTGAGAAACTCCAAATCTCGTGTCATTGTAAAACGAATTGATTTGTCCGTACTCACCAATTAAATTTGTTTGTGGAATATCAATGGCTGCTGTCTTCAACTTCTGTTGATATTCAGCAGTTAATTTTTCATTCTTTACCGTCAA
>CANKSK010000188.1 GCA_947485425.1 Bacteroidota bacterium
CCGGATACATGGACTCTATGACGGGTATTGTATTTTTTATGCTCTTAGGTAGATTCTTTCAGGAGAAAACATATGATACCCTTTCTTTTGAAAGAGATTATAAGTCATTTTTTCCTGTGGGGGTTACGGTTAAAAAAACAGATGGAAAAGAAATCAATTTGCCTATTTCAGAATTGAAAAAAGGTGATGTTATTCTGATTCGAAATCAAGAAATTATTCCTTCTGATGCCATTTTGCTTAGTCAAAGTGCCCATATCGATTATAGCTTTATTACAGGGGAATCCCTTCCCCTAAAGCGTGAACGGGGTCAGCTCATTTATGCCGGTGGGAAGCAATTGGCTGGAGCAATTGAATTGGAAATTGTAAATCCAACATCCCAAAGTTATTTGACGCAGCTTTGGAATAAAGATACTTCCAATCAAGATTCGTATAAGGCCCATCAAACCTATATTGAGAAAATTAATACCTATTTTACAATCATTGTTTTAGTGGTATCTATTTCTTCTGCTTTATTTTGGCTTTGGAATGATAGCAGCAAGGCTTTAAACGCGCTAACCGCCGTACTTATAGTCGCTTGCCCTTGCGGTTTGTTGCTTACCTCTACTTTTGCACATGGCAATGTGTTGCGGATTTTTGGAAGAAATAAATTTTACTTGAAAAATGCATGGGTTATTGATAAACTTTGCAAAACAGATACCATTCTATTTGATAAAACGGGTACCATTACCCAGGAGTCTTCGGCAGATTTTACAGGAAAGAAATTAGGTGCTTATGAGCTGAAATTGGTTTGCTCTTTGGCCTCCCAGTCTTCACATCCTTTAAGTCGTAAAATATATTCACAATACAAGTCGGGAAGTTTATTTGATGTTCAAGAGTTTGTGGAAATGCAAGGTCAAGGTATTAAAGGGCTTGTAGATGGAAAGTTTATTGTGTTGGGCTCTGAATATTTTGTCACGGGAAATGAACCACAAAAGAGGGCCATTTCTGGCAATGTTTTTTTTATGATTGACGGACAGGTTTTGGGTTGTTTTGGTTTTAAAACGGCCTTTAGAAAAGGTTTAGATGCTCTTATTTATTCTCTTTCAAGTGAATATAAACTTCAATTGCTGTCAGGTGACAACGACTCTGATTTTATTGCATTGCAGCCTTTATTTGGTGATCAAACAAGTATGTTTTTTAATCAAAAGCCGGAAGATAAAATGCAGCATGTGCAAAATTTGCAACAACAAGGCCTTACCGTTATGATGGTAGGCGACGGATTGAATGACTCCGGAGCGCTTCAACAAAGCGACGTCGGTATTGCGGTTTCGGATGATACCAATAGCTTTTCGCCGGCAAGTGATGCCATTATTGATGGGTCTGTCCTTGATAAATTACCGAAGTTTATTGGATTGGCAAAGTCTACGAAAAATATTATCGTTACCACTTTTGCCATTTCCCTGACCTATAATGTGATCGGTTTGGTTTTTGCCATGCAGGGAATTCTCTCTCCTGTGGTGGCCGCCATATTAATGCCCATGAGCTCTGTGACCATTGTTTTGCTGTCAACGCTATCGACTAGTGTGATGGCCAGATGGAGAGGGCTGTAAAATGATTACGATATAAAAACTGATAAAAGTCAGTTTTTATCATGATACGACTCATAAGTCTCATGCATTTGACTCATTAGCTTTGCCATACTAAAGAAAACTTATTATGAGTGCATTGTATGTATTAATTGGAATTAGCTTAACCGTGGCGATAGGTTTTTTATTTGCCTTTTTATGGGCAATGAAAAAAGGACAATATGATGATGACTATACCCCTTCGGTAAGAATTCTTTTTGAAGATGAACCATCAGATGAAAATTCAATTAAATATAAAAACTGAAATAACGTATGGAATTAGAAAAATTTGCCTATGACAATACAATTGTAAAGAAGTTCGCCTTTGCAACGATTTTTTGGGGAATTATTGGAATGACTGTAGGCCTATTAGTAGCCCTGCAAATGGTTTTTCCAGTTCTGAACTTTAATACGAGTTTTCTCACTTTTAGTCACATCCGACCATTGCATACCAATGCAGTTATTTTTGCTTTTGTGGGAAATGGAATTTTTATGGGCGTTTATTATTCGCTGCAACGGCTATGCAAGGCTCGCATGTTTAGCGATGTTTTAAGCAGTATCCATTATTGGGGATGGCAACTTATTATTGTTTCTGCAGTACTTACTTTGCCCTTCGGGTTTACCACAGGGAAAGAATATGCTGAACTGGAATGGCCAATCGATATTGCAATCGCTTTGATTTGGGTGGTGTTCGGTTGGAATATGTTCGGAACCATTCTGAAAAGAAGAGAGCGACATTTATATGTGGCGATTTGGTTTTATATTGCCACATTTGTTACCGTAGCGGTATTGCATATTGTAAACTCTTTTGAATTACCCATTTCTTTTTTAAAGAGCTACTCCTGGTATGCTGGCGTTCAGGATGCCTTGGTGCAATGGTGGTATGGCCATAATGCTGTCGCTTTTTTCTTGACAACACCTTATTTGGGTTTGATGTATTATTTTATTCCCAAAGTTTCAAATCGCCCGGTCTATTCATATCGATTGTCTATCATTCACTTTTGGGCTCTGATTTTCTTATATATTTGGGCAGGTCCACATCATCTATTATATACGGCCCTTCCGGATTGGGCCCAATCTTTAGGGGTAGTCTTTTCCGTAATGTTGATTGCTCCGTCTTGGGGTGGTATGATCAATGGTTTGCTTACCTTGAGAGGGGCTTGGGATAAGGTTCGTGAAGATGTGACATTGAAGTTTTTAGTTGTTGCCATTACGGCCTATGGGATGGCTACTTTTGAAGGTCCAATGCTTTCTCTTAAAAATGTAAATGCAATTGCCCACTTCACAGATTGGATTATTGCCCATGTACATGTAGGGGCTTTGGGATGGAATGGTTTCCTCACATTCGGAATCTTGTATTGGTTGATTCCCAAAATGTTTAGAACGGAATTGTATTCTAAAAAATTGGCTAATTGGCATTTTTGGCTCGGCACGCTCGGTATTCTCTTCTATGCCATTCCTATGTATTGGGCCGGTTTTATGCAAAGCCTGATGTGGAAAGAATTTACTCCGGAAGGTGTTTTGAAATATCCAAACTTCTTAGAAACCGTAACGCAGATTATGCCTATGTATGCCGCCCGATCTTTAGGTGGTGCTTTATATCTCATTGGCTTTATTGTAATGGCATATAATATTATTAAGACGGTTAAAGCCGGTTCCTTTTTGGCAAATGAAGATGCTGAAGCGGCTCCACTTCCTAAGATTTATCAGGCTCACAAAGGGGAGCATTGGCATCGTTGGATTGAGCGCAGACCAATCCAATTTATGATTTTAAGTTTAGTCCTAATATTGATTGGTGGTGCCATTGAAATGATTCCTACATTTTTAGTGAAATCAAATATTCCTACCATCTCAAGTGTAAAGCCCTATACGCCATTGGAATTGCAAGGCCGTGATATTTACATTCGAGAGGGTTGTTATACCTGTCACTCACAAATGATTCGACCTTTCCGTTCTGAAACGGCTCGGTATGGTGAATATTCCAAAGCTGGAGAGTTTGTATATGATCATCCATTTCAGTGGGGCTCTAAAAGAACCGGTCCGGATTTGCATCGCGAAGGTGGCAAGTATCCAGATTCTTGGCACTATAATCACATGTTAGATCCTACTAGCATGTCTCCTGGATCTATTATGCCTTCTTATTCTTGGTTGTTGGATAATACGTTGGATACCACTACCACTCCCGCTAAAATTAGGGCGATGATTACCTTGGGTGTGCCTTATCCTGATGGGTATGATAAATTGGCGAATAAAGATCTGGCAATTCAATCTAAAAGCATTGCTGAGAATCTTAAAAAAGATGGTGTAGAGACTTTGTCAAACAAGGAAATCATTGCTTTGATATCCTATTTGCAAAGACTTGGAACAGATATTAAAGGAGAAAATAAAAAATGAAATTTATAAATTATCTTGAATCCATCGCG
>CANKSK010000189.1 GCA_947485425.1 Bacteroidota bacterium
CTGAAAAGACAAGTGATAAAGAGGCTACCTTGGTTTTTACGGCAAGCATCGACAAAAGCTGGCACTTGTATTCACAATTTATTGCTGAAGGAGGTCCTATTCCAACCACCTTTAAAATTATTCCTTCAAAAGATTTTACCCTGCTAGGCAAGGTGACGGAAACGGGTAAAAAAGAAGAGGTTTTCGACTCCAATTTCAATATGAAGCTGATCTTTTTTGCCAACAAAGCTGTTTTCAAACAAAAAATAAGCCTCAAAACCACAAAAGCCTTCAAAGCAAAAGGCAGTTTAGAATTTATGACTTGCGATGACCATCAGTGTCTGCCACCCGAAGAAATATCCTTTGAAATCCCTGTAAGTCCATCCGCTGGCGGGGCCGCAGAAAAAGTTTCTGAAAGCAAGACAGAAAGCCCTGCCGCATTTGTAGAAGTTATCCCTGCCGACAGCGTCCCTGCAGTCAAAGAAGCGACAAAAAGTACCAGTCCAGAAGCTACGATATCCCCTGCAGAAGAAGATACCGAGCGCACCTCAAAAATGTCCTTGTTAACGATTTTTATCAAAGGATTTTTGGGTGGACTATTGGCCTTGTTGACACCCTGCGTATTCCCGATGATACCCTTGACGGTAAGTTTTTTCACCAAAAAGGCGGCATCACACAGCAAGGCCTTTGGAAGCGCGGTAGTATATGGACTTTCCATTATCGGAATTTATGTAGCCCTTGGCTTTCTTGTTACCAAGCTGCTCGGGGCGGATTCCTTGAATGATATGGCCAGCAATGGCATTTTCAATATGGCCTTTTTTCTTTTGCTGTTGGTTTTTGCCACCTCCTTTTTTGGGGCCTTTGAGATTCAGCTGCCCCATTCATGGACCAATATGATGTTTTTAAAGTCAGAAAAGGGCGGCCTGATTGGCATCTTTTTTATGGCCTTTACCCTTGCACTGGTGTCTTTTTCCTGCACAGGACCGATTATTGGCACCTTGCTGGTAGATGCGGCGACAGGAGGAGAAACCTTGAATCCGCTGGTTGGCATGTTTGGCTTTTCGCTGGCTTTGGCCATACCTTTCGCCATTTTTGCTGCATTTCCTTCACTGATGCATTCCTTACCCAAATCAGGCGGATGGCTCAATTCAGTAAAAATTGTACTTGGATTTTTAGAACTCGCCTTTGCCTTTAAATTTTTATCAAATGTAGACCTCGCCTATCATTTGGGCATTTTGGATAGAGAAGTATTTTTATCCCTATGGATTATTATTTTTGGCTTATTGGGATTGTATTTATTGGGAAAAATATCCTTCCCACATGACAGCAAAACAGAACACATTTCCATTCCGAGATTTTTTCTGGCATTGATTTCTTTGTCATTCGCCATATACATGATTCCAGGGCTTTGGGGAGCTCCCCTAAAGGCCATCAGCGCCTTTTCGCCCCCACAGGGCACACAGGATTTTGATTTGTCGAGGATCAAAGCAGCCCCAAATGCAGCAGGAGAAGCAGAAAGCATCACGAAAAAATATGCCAACGAAAAATCACATTGCGCCTTGGATTTGAACTGTTTTTTTGATGTAGAACAAGGCATGGCCTATGCCAAGAAGCACAACAAGCCTGTACTGCTTGATTTCACCGGCTGGACCTGCGTAAACTGCAGAAAAATGGAGGTTTCGGTTTGGTCGGACCCGGAAGTTTATAAAAGACTCAGCCAGGATTATATTGTGGTTTCTTTGTATGTAGACGATAAAACAGAGCTTCCCCTGAACGAGCAGAAGATCTCTTCCTTTAGCGGAAACAAAATAAAAACCATTGGCAATTTGTGGAGCGACCTCCAAGCATCTACCTTCGGAAAAAACTCACAGCCCTATTATGTGCTGCTGGATCATGCAGGAAAAAAGCTTGTTCAGCCCAGGGCTTTCGATTTGGATATTCATGAATTCATTGCCTTTTTGGACAGTGGCAAGGCGGTATTCACGCGTCGGAGCGCTGCCGAGCAGAAGTAAAAAGCTCATATACAGGCATTTAATCCAACAAAGTATTTATTAACAATCCTTTGTTGGAAATTGACAAAAGAATTCATAAATTTGCCCTCCCTTTTGAGTAAAAGGCGAATTCATCATTATTTAAAAACATTTAAAACAAACGCATGTCAAACCATTATGAGACCGTGTTCATTATGACACCTGTATTATCAGATGAGCAGATGAAAGAAGCGGTTGCTAAATTTAGAAAAATCCTCACCGACAACGGTTCCGAAATTGTCCACGAAGACAACTGGGGATTACGCAAGCTGGCCTACCCGATCCAGAAGAAAACGACGGGCTTTTATTACCTGATTGAGTTCAAAGCTCCCGGTAGTTTGATTGCCAAGCTAGAAATCGAGTACAAACGTGATGAGCGCGTGATGCGTTTTCTCACCATGTCTCTAGACAAGCACGCAATTGCTTACAGCGAGAAAAGAAGAAGACTGGCACAAGGAGCCGCCGACAACAAGAAATCAGAAATTACAGCTTAAAATCAGAGAAAAATGGCATCAGCAGATCAAAGTATCAGATATCTGAATCCACCAACGGTGGAAGTATCAAAAAAGAAGTATTGCAGGTTCAAAAAGAGTAAGATTAAGTACATCGACTACAAAGACCCTAAATTTCTTCTGAAATTTGTAAACGAGCAAGGAAAAATTCTTCCACGTCGTTTAACAGGAACCTCATTAAAATACCAACGCAAAGTATCTACTGCGATTAAAAGATCACGTCATTTGGCTTTGATGCCTTATGTAGCCGATCTTTTAAAATAAACAGTTGAATCATCATTTTGCGTATTAAAAAAAATCAAAGGAAATGGAAGTAATATTAAAACAAGACCTAAAAAACCTAGGTTATAAAGACGATGTGGTGAAGGTACGTAACGGTTACGGCCGTAACTTCCTCATCCCTCAAGGCATTGCCATTCAGGCAACTGAATCCAGCAAGAAAATGTTGACAGAAACCATCAAGCAGAGAGCTTTTAAAGAACAAAAGATCAAAGCAGAAGCACAAAAGATGGCTGATTCATTGCAGAATCTGACGTTGACTATCGGTGCGAAGGTTGGAGATACCGGAAAGATTTTCGGTTCGGTAAACACCCTTCAAATTGCTGAGGCTTTGAAAGCCAAAGGCTTTAACATCGACAGAAAACAGATTCAAATTGAAGAAGAGCATATCAAATCAACAGGATCATATGAAGCGACTATCAATCTTCATAAAGAGCTGAAAATAAAGCTAAACTTCGAAGTGGTAGCAGAGTAATTGCAACGCACTATTAAAGAGCAAAAAGGCATTCTGAGAGGGATGCCTTTTTTTGTGGAAAAAATCAGGGAAACGGGAAAAGAGGGAAACTGGGAAACTGGGAAACTGGGAAACAGGGAAGCAGGGAAGCGGGGAAAAGGGGAAACGGGGATGCAGGGAAACGGGGAAACAGGGAAGCTGGGAAACAGGGAAGCTGGGAAACAGTATTGAGGCCTGATTAGCGTTGACCGTTTTTTACCTGTACTCATTTCACTTGACCAATAAGCAAGCTTGATGATTGGAAATTTCTTGTTTCTTGTTCTATCAAGTTTTTTAATTCGGCTATACTTGGCAATTGCACAAGGTATTTGCTTACAAATACCTCCTCTGAGAGACCACCGGTTGCATATTCAACCGATCATCTAAACTTTTAAGGTTTCTATTTGTCAGTTCAACACCTATTTTTAACCATAATTTTGTTCCATAAGCAGCGCGATCTTGTATGGATTTTTAAGGTTTGATTTTCTAGTAAATCAGTATCTCTTTTAAGCAATCACCCTAAATTGAATACCGATGAGGTTCATAAAAAACAAGTCTTTTTTCAGCTCATCGCAAAATAAAATTCGAAATACAAACTAAAAAAAGCATGTATTTATTCAATAAATCAGCTACAATTAAGGAATAAAAAAACGAATATACTAAAATGCAATTATAGAAAAAAAAAGGCATCCGATGAAGGATGCCTTTTAAGCTGGAAAACAAAACTGTTA
>CANKSK010000190.1 GCA_947485425.1 Bacteroidota bacterium
CAGCATCAATGGTCACTTCAAATGGCAAGACGCCTTTAAAATGTTGTTCAAAAAACTTCATATCCGCATAAATGGGGTCTGTCTTGGGCAAATCATCCACCACATATCCCAGAGGCTTTATTTGGGTGATACCCAACAAGGAAATGAGTAGAATGGCTGCCAAGGTGCCATAAATGATTTTCCGGTGGTGATGTACCCAAAAATCAATTTTATCCAAAATATAATGGATGATTTTGTTTTTCAGATGCTTCGTTTGCTTTACTGATGGAGCAGGCAAATAGCTGAAAACAACAGGGATAAAGATGAGCGAAATGGCATAAGTTGCCATGACATTGATGGCTGCTACCTGTCCAAATTCTACCAAAATGGCACTTTTGGTAAAGTAAAACACGCCAAAGCCAATGGAGGTAGTTAAATTCGCCAGAAAAGTCGTTACGCCTACCTTTTCAATGGTTCGTGCCAATGCTTTTATTTTGTTTTGATGCTTTTTGATTTCTTGCTGATATTTATTGAGCAGGAAAATGCTGTTGGGAACCCCAATGACAATAATCAAAGGTGGAATGAGTCCAGTAAGCATGGTAATGGTATAGCCCAATAGGGAGATGGTGCCTACGGACCAAACCACACCTATCGCCACCACTACAATAGAAAAAAATACAACCTGAAAAGACCTGAAAAAGATCCAAAGAATGAATCCCGTAACGATGATGGCCAAAACCAGAAATAAAATCATTTCATTAGACACCTTTTCAGTGATGGCCGTTCTAATGTAAGGAAGACCGGAGATATGAATGGGAATATGGTTTCTCTGCCCGAAAAGCTTAGTCTTGTTTTTTATATCATGTACAATGGCAATTCTATTTTTGGTATTGAGCTTTTTTTTGTCAAAAGTTACCGCCATCAAGGTGGTATTGGTTTTTTTGTTGATAATCAGACCATTATAAAAGGGAAGGGCATAAATTGTTTTTTTTATGCTATCAAGCTCTGCCTGCGTGCCGGGCTTATGCTGTACCACCTTGGTGAGGTCAAATCTCATTAGGCTGTCATTCCGCTGAAGTTTGTAAATTCTGGCCATCGAAACGACTTCTTCAATGCCATCCATTTGCCGGATTTCTTGGTTTAAATCATACCATTCATTGAATTTTTTGAGCGTAAAAAGATTAGGATCAGAAAATCCAATTACCATCACGCTTCCATCTTCCCCGAATTTTTGTTTAAATTTCACATACGCCTGATAGCTGGAATCTTGTTCAGGCAGCACCCTGGCAAATTCATAGGAAAGCTTTACCTGATAGGCCTGAAAGGCCATATATCCGGTAAGCAAAGCGATGACGCCTATTAGCAAAAGCCGGTTTCTGAGTATAAATCTAGCAAGTTTATTCCACATGGTCATTTAGAAGCGACAAACTTACAAAAAAGTGCGTATTTTTGATTTATTAATTGAAAATCAGCTTTTTTCTTTGAAATGCAGTTTGTGCAAAGGTTGATTGTGTTTTTGCCGCTCTGTTCGTCTATATTTAGTTTGGGTTATAAAAAGAAGCCAATAGAAATCCGTTGTTTTGTTTTTCGTGTAAAATGGTCGTTGTTGGTCCATGTCCGGGGTGTACCACTAAGCTGTCATCTAAAATAAAAAGTTTTTTTCGGATGCTATCGAGCAAAACAGAAAGATCGCCTCCAGGCAAATCCGTTCTGCCTATGCTTTCGCGGAATAAGACATCCCCAGCAATCAGGAAATTCTCCTTCTTGCAAAAAAATCCGATGCTTCCTGGTGAATGCCCCGGAAGAAAGAGTACTTTCAGCTCGGAATTTCCAAAACGGACAACATCTCCTTCTTCTAAAAACAATCCCGGTTCGGGCGATTTTTCTACTTCTAGTCCCCAGTTTTGTCCCAGAATACTTGCATTTTGCAAAAAAGACAAATCTTTTCTATGGATAGTCGGTAAAAGCTCGTATGTTTTTGATATATAGGCATTTCCAAAAATATGATCCAAGTGGCAATGCGTGTTGAGCAGATGCACGGGTTTTAATTGATTATTGTTAATATAGTCCGTAATCTGGTCTTTTTCAGCTTTTGTATAGCAACCAGGGTCAATAATCACACATTCTTTGGTTTCATCTGACAAAACATAGGTGTTTTCCTGAAAATCATTGAATGCAAAGGTTTTTATATGTATCATGGGTATCAAATTAAGGCATTTGAGATTGCCTATATGTAGTAGAAAATCAAAAACGCAAATTCAAAAATAGTATTTTATTTTCATGTTAATTTATTTTAAGGCAGATATATTATCCAAAAGCATACAAGAAATCAAAAATATATTTAATAAATTCGCTGAATGAAAAGGTATTTAACGCTTTCATAATTTTTTATGCAAAAAAAGAATCCTCATTCACGAAAATTTAAAATTGGAGATATTTCTGTAAAAAATTTCTTTCGTTTCTTTTTTCTGTGCTCTTTATTGATGGGTATCCATTTTCAATCCCAGGCTCAGTTTTACCAAGGAATGCAACAGACGTTTGGTAAAAACAGGGTTCAATACAACGACTTTTTTTGGACCTATCACAAGTATAAATTTTACGATGTGTATTTTTATCAGGGTGGACAGGAAACAGCCCTTTGGCTTGGCAAATCAGCGTTTAAAGAACTGAAAAATGCAGAAAAGATACTCGATTATAAATTGGAGGGTCGTTTGCAGTTTATTGTGTATAATAAGTTATCCGAACTCAGACAAGGAAACATTGGGTTGGAAACAGATGATCAGTTTAATATCGGTGGTGTCACCAGAATTGTTGGCAACAAAATTTTTATATATAATTCCGGAAGCCATGAAGATATGATGATTCAAATCAGGGCGGGCATTGCCAATGTATTGGTTGATCAAATTATGTATGGTGGAAGTATTCGTGAAAGAATACAAAATGCGGCATTGCTGACCATTCCGGATTGGTATGCGCAGGGCTTGATATCTTACCTTTCTGAAAAATGGAGCACACGTCTTGATAATCAATTAAAAGATGGGGTTCTTTCCAATCGATATGCTAAAATTAATCGTCTTTCCGGAAGTGAGGCGGTTGTTGCCGGGCATTCTATTTGGAAATATCTTGCCGATACCTACGGCGAATCAGTTATCTCAAGTCTGTTGTATATGACAAGTGTAAACAGAAATATTGAAAGTGGTTTTGTGTTTGTATTGGGAACCACCTTTAAAAGCCTTATTCCGGATTGGTTTTCGTATTATCAGAATTATTATTCAGATGCAGATCAGAAAAAAACATTGCCCGACATGAAACCTTTTTTTATCGGGAAAAAGCCAGGGATCATTTATACGCAGCTAAAAATTAGTCCTAACGGAGATGAAAGTGCCTTTGTGAGAAATGAATCCGGCAAGTATAAGGTCTTTATTTGTCAAACCAAAACCAATAAAAAAAGAAAAATATTGAAGTCCGGATATCGATCGATGATTCAGAAAATGGATGATTCCTATCCATTAATGGCTTGGCATCCCTCGGGCAAATCAATGGCTATTATTAGAGAAAGAAAAGGGAAAATATGGTTGGGAATTTATGATACAAAAACAAAAAAATTAGATGAAAATCCACTTATCAATTTCGAAAAAATAATTGATTTTTCTTTTTCAGATGATGGGCAGTCCATTGTGATGTCTGCTATACAAAAAGGTCAAACGGATATTTTTGTGTATAACCTGAGATCCAGAACCTATGAGCAGGTAACCAAGGATTTTTATGATGATCATTTCCCGCATTTTGTAAATAAATCATCAGCAATTGCTTTTAGTTCCAATCGACAAAACGACACTTTGGGTGCAATAGAAAAGGATATCAACCCTGATCGCTTTTCCGGTAAAATGGATTTGTTCGTATATGATTATAAACACAAATCCAAAGTACTTCGAAGAATTACAAATACGCCAGAAGCCAATGAAACAGGAGCTTTTGCTTTTGATAGTTCACGAATTGGTTTTTTAAGTGATGAAAATGGAATTGTCAATATGTATAGTGCTCA
>CANKSK010000191.1 GCA_947485425.1 Bacteroidota bacterium
ACCCGATAGAGCGGATTAGCCCGGACCCGCCGAAGCCCTATGGCTCTGAGGCAAAGAAAGCTTAGGTGCTTGGGGGCGTAGGAGGGGAGGACTATGAGCGATAGCGGGTATACCGTACCTGCAAAGCGAGGATGTTTGTCTTCTACATCCTATTTAATGTAAATAATTCGCATCATTAAGTCATCTTTTTATGTGTATTTTGATTTAATGTAGCGTTTTCTTTATATTATGGCGTTTTAAACTTCATGTGGCGTTTTGTTTACAGGGGTGCTCAGCAGAGGTTTTGCTTTTTCATTCTTCTGAAATCAATCAATTGAAATTTTGATGCTAATCACTAGAATATCGATTCGGTGTACTTAATTTTATAGCCTTTTCAAGGCGGGTCTCGAGTGTTTTTTGGATGCAAGACCCAGATTGAATCGCTTTAGATACGCTTTTTTATGGACATAAATTTTTCTGGAAGATGTTTACCGATGAAGTAAAAGAAACAGGTTGCTGCAAGAGGTTTAATCCCGAACCTTGGAATGACAAGCAGATACATTTTAGGGATACCCTCTTTATCAAAGATCGCATCCGCAGCTTTGTGTATGTGCCCCTCAACTATGGCATGGTGATGCGCAGAAATCTGCATAAAATGGAAAAGGCCGGCAGCAAAATGCTTAAGCCCCTCATCATTACCGATAAAAGTACCCTCTGGGGCGCGGATGTGTACTTGCAGGTAGATCAAATCATTCCCGATGCCCAGATGGTAAGCCTCTCAGCAGATTTTCTGGCAAAAGTGTTTGAAGGGCCTTTTAGCGATTTAGGAAAGTGGCTGCAAGAGATGAAGAAATTTCTTTCCTACAAAGGCAAAGCCATGAAAAAAATATATTTCTACCATACCACCTGCCCAGCATGCGCTAGGGAATATGGGAAAAATTTTACCGTGCTCTTGGCAGAATTGTGAAAAGAAATCAAGCGCATATCGCCCCGTTTTTCCATTGCTGCCTGCACATCTTAAAAAATTCGGATGGCTCATGAAAGCGAATAATTTGAAGGTTTTTTTCATGGAAACAGGTGGCTTGTATCGCTTTGCCATCAAATTTTTCAAAGAAGGATTTCTCCCCCGATATGAGTTTGCTGAATTTTTCCGACAATGTTTTCAAATTGGCAACAAAACGCTCCCCCTTGCCGGTGCCACTGGATTTATCATGGGTATTGTCATCACCATTCAGTCGCATCCCTCCATGGAAGCCTTTGGTACGGAGTCCTGGCTGCCTTCTGTGGTCTCGGTTTCATTGGTGCGCGAAATTGTTCCGGTCATCACCGCCTTGATATGCGCCGGGAAAATTGGTTCAGGCATTGGCGCTGAACTGGGTTCCATGAAAGTGACCGAACAGATTGATGCCATGGAAGTGTCAGGAACCAATCCTTTTAAATACCTCGTGGTCACGCGCGTTTTTGCCTCTATGTTGATGATTCCCCTGCTGGTAATCTTTAGCGATACCATCGCCCTGTATGGCGCCTATCTGGGTGTCAACATGAAGCAAGTGGTCAGCTTTCAGCTGTATACCAATCAAATTTTTGAAAAACTTACTTTTGCCGATGTTTTACCCTCTATTATCAAATCATTTTTCTTTGGTTTTGCCATCGGCATCATTGGCGCTTATCAGGGATATTATACCCGAAATGGTACACAGGGCGTAGGACGGGCAGCCAATACGGCTGTGGTCATTTCTATCTTTGTGGTTTTTATTATTGACCTGCTGGCTGCTCAAATAGCCGATATCCTACATTTCTTATGAGAAAGGATTCAGCGGTGATTAGCATTCAGCATTTGCAGAAACAATTTGGCGACAATCAGGTGCTGCGCGATTTCAATATGCAGGTACAGGAGGGTGAAAGTGTTGTGGTTTTGGGTAAATCCGGTTCGGGAAAATCTGTTTTGATCAAATGTATCATTGGGCTTTTAAGACCTGATTCGGGTTTGGTAGAGGTTTTGGGTGAGGAGGTTTCTACTTTGTCGCACCGACAATTGGATGTGATGCGCACCAAGGTGGGTTTTCTCTTTCAAAGCAATGCCCTCTATGATTCCATGAGCGTGCGCGAAAATCTTGAATTTCCCCTCAGGCGACATTGGATTCAAAATTCAAGTGAAAATATAAATGATCTGGTGATGGAAGCTTTGAACAATGTGGGATTGTCAGAGGCCGTCGACATGATGCCTGAAGAGCTTTCTGGGGGTATGCGCAAACGCATTGCACTAGCGCGCACCCTCATCTTGAAACCCAAAGTGATTTTATATGATGAACCCCCCACGGGTCTCGACCCGGTTACCGGAAAAGAAATTAGCAACTTGATGGTTGAATTGCAAAAAAAAATGAATACCAGCTCCATCGTCATCTCTCATGATATGCATTGTGTGAAGATTGCTTCCAATCGCGTGGTGATGCTTATCGATGGCATCTGTTATGCTTCGGGCTCTTTTGAGGAACTGAGCCAATCAAAGGATCAAAAAATAAAAGAATTTTTCGACTAACATGATAAAAGAACAAGGGGTGAATACGTTTAAATTGGGCATTTTTGTGCTCTTGGGTACTGCCTGTTTGGTTTTGGGGCTTTACTATATCGGCAGCAAGAAGAATTTTTTTCAATCTACCATTCAGCTGGGGGCACAGTTTAACAATGTTGGCGGATTAACCCGCGGTAACAACGTCCGATTTAATGGAATTCAGGTCGGTATTGTATCAAAAGTATATGCCATATCTGATAGTGTTATCAAGGTGGAATTTTCTGTTGATGATCAATCTGCTCATTTTTTGACCGTCAATTCTGTGGCCTCCATCGGCACCGATGGCTTGCTTGGAAGCAAATTAATTAATATCACCGCGGGTGAAAAAAGAGGTACGCCTGTCAAGGATGGCGATGTATTGCAAACTTTAAACCCCATTCAGATGGACAGGGCCTTGCGCACTTTATCCGTTACCAATGACAATCTCAGCGCCATCACTGAAAATCTAAAATATATTTCTGAAAGATTAAGCAACAACAATTCTTTGTGGAATCTTTTATCTGATACCATCATTGCCGCTCAGGTGAAAAGTGCGGTCATGCGCTTTAATGTGAGTGGAAAAAATACAGCCCTTCTCACTGGTGATTTGCAGATGATTGTTGAGCATGTAAAAAATGGAAAAGGCACCATCGGTTCCTTGTTGCGCGATACCCTATGGTCTGAAAATCTCAATAAAACCATCCGACATATCGAGATGATGAGCGATAGCTTACAGCTTGTTGCTGTTGATTTTAAAAGCATTTCCACTAGCTTAAAGAATGGGAGGGGAGCATTCAATCGCTTGGTGATGGATATCTCTTTTTCATATGATCTCAATGCTTCTATGGAAAATATCAAATGGGGCACGGCTAATTTTAATCAAAATATGGAGGCACTGAAATATGTTTGGCCTTTTAAAAGATATTTTAAAAAATTGGAGAAGGCTAAAAAATAATACCATAGGCCTGTTACGCTTTTTTTAAGAATGCTATTTCAGCCAAGCGTTTTCTTGATACCAGGCAATAGTCTCTTGTATGCCTCTTTGCAAAGTGTAGTGGGGTTCAAATTGCAGATCGTCAATGAGTGTTTGGATGTCGCACCGCCAATTGACTGCTTGTATTTCTTTGATTTTTTCTCTGTTTAACAAGGCGGGTTTTTGGGTGAAGTACGTCATCAATTCAGAGGCCATGCCCATGATTTTCAATAGGCCTAAAGGAATATGAACTTTGAAGGTTCTTTTTTGCAGTTGGCTTTTGATATGATACACCAAATTGCGTTGGGTATAGCTGTTGCCATCGGATACAAAATAGGCTGTATTCATCATCGATGAACCCATGGCTTTCATCACGATGCTTGCCAAATCTTTTACATAAATAAAACTCAGCTGCTGCTTTTGATTTCCGATGCTGATCTCAATATTTTTATTGAGGAGTTGTATGAGGGTATATAAATCTTTTTCTCTAGGCCCATAAACGGCAGTAGGCCTG
>CANKSK010000192.1 GCA_947485425.1 Bacteroidota bacterium
TAACTAAAAATCAATTACATGTAAAAAGTGGATTTCAAAAAATCTAGCGTATTCGACCGCAAAGGTTCGCGCAAAAAATAAATTTATAGGTACGATTTATTTTTTGGAATCTTTTTTATCTTCGGCTTTACTGGGATTTTGGGGTGAATTTGCTTCGGGTGTTTTCAATAGATTCAGATTATTTTGGGCCAATCTGAAATTGGGTGAAATTTTCAAAGCTTCTGCGAAGCTTGCTTTGGCCTCATCGAATAGTCTTTGCTCTTTTAGCGTAGCGCCTTTCAGATTGTATGCTGCTGCTTTAAAAACAACATACTGTGCTTCCTTTTCATTCATAATAATCTGAATGCTATCCTTCCCGGCTTTGGAATTATTGATAATTTCATCCTGCACCACTTTTGCCTCCTCAAATCGCTTTAATGTATAGTTGATAACGGCAATTTGATAGGCATGAAATAAATTTTTGGACTTGGCATAGAGCTTCTCATAATCGGCAAGTGCTTCCTTATATCTTTCAAGAGAGTTTTCAGAAATGGCGATCATTTCCATAGTCATCATATTTTCAGGGCTTTTTAAAAGAAAATCCCTACCACTTAGCACCACCTGGGCATAATTACCGGTTGTAAAATAAAGCCTAACCAGTGAATCTAAATAATTATAGCGATCAGGGTATTTAGCCATTAGAGCGTATAATGCGTTTTTGGCAACCATAATATCCCCGTACATAACTGCTTTTGAATAAATTTTCTCATCCAAATCAGTCGACTGATCGATTTCCTTTTTTTGAATTTGGGAATTTTTTGACACTGATTGGCCAAATACCAATGCAGGCAATGAAAGCAAGAGGTAAAGACAAATGGTTTTCATAGGTTTTTATTTGGTTTAAAATTTAGAATGCAAAATTACATGTTCTGTGGTAATTTTAAAACACTTGGTACAAATATCGATTTAAAATTTATATCTTTGGCTACAATTTTTCAAATAAACATAAAGATTTTCTTTCCCAGTGAGCGATTATTTAGCAGGATTAAACGAGGTACAAAAAGAGGCCGCCATGTGCATGAATGGCCCTGTTATGATTATAGCGGGTGCAGGTTCCGGCAAAACAAAGGTGCTAACGCATCGCATTGTCAACTTGCTTCATCATCAGGTAGATCCATTTAACATCTTAGCCCTTACCTTTACCAATAAAGCGGCTAAATCGATGAAAGAAAGGATTATAGATCTTGTTGGCCCGGAAGCCAACCAATTGTGGATGGGCACTTTTCACTCTGTATTTTCAAAAATTTTGCGCTTTGAAGCTGAAAAGTTGGGATATACCTCCTCTTTTACCATTTATGACAATGACGATTCAAAAGGATTGATTAGAGACATCATCAAGGAGCAAGGCCTTGACGATAAAAAATACAAACCAGAAACGGTTCAGAATAGAATATCATCAGCCAAAAACAACCTTTTTTCGCCCGCAGATTATCAAAACAATAGTGATATTCAAAGTGACGATAGAAATGCAGGAAAGCCTGAAATAGGCAAACTCTATGAAATATATGCCAATCGTTGTTTTAGAGCCAATGCGATGGATTTTGATGATTTGTTATACAAGATGTTTATTGTGCTGCACAAATTTCCAGATGTCTTGAGCAAGTATCAAAACAAGTTCAAGTATATTTTGGTAGACGAGTATCAAGATACCAATTTTGCACAGTATGCGATCATCAAAAAGATAGCAGCCATGAATGAAAACATCTGTGTGGTGGGCGATGATGCCCAAAGTATTTATTCATTTCGAGGTGCTGATATTCAAAACATTTTAAATTTCGAAAAAGATTATCCAGATTTAAAGGTGTTTAAGTTAGAGCAAAACTATAGATCTACGAAGCATATTGTAGAAGCAGCCAATAGCATTATCAAAAACAATAAGAATCAGATTACCAAGGAGGTTTGGACACAAAATGAGCATGGAGAAAAAATAAATCTCTATAAGACCATCAGTGATAATGAAGAGGGCAGCCTGGTGGCATCGTCTATTTTTCAGGAAAAAATGAATTCGCAATTGAGCAATAAGGATTTTGCTATTTTATATCGCACCAATGCACAATCAAGATCCATAGAAGAAGGCCTTAGGCGGCAAAATATTCCCTATCGGATTTTTGGAGGATTATCGTTTTATAAAAGAAAAGAAATCAAGGACATGCTGGGTTATTTCAGGCTCTGCATCAACAACAACGACGAAGAAGCACTAAAAAGAATCATCAATTTTCCGGCAAGAGGAATTGGAAAAACGAGTTTGGAAAGACTCATTGTTTTTTCTGCTGAGAAAGGCATCAGCATTTGGAATTCCATGGAGAATATTCATGAAATAAAAGACATCAATTCGGGTACGAGAAGTAAGATTTCTGAATTTGTGATGATGATAAAAAGCTTTTCTGTGATATCACAAAATCAAGATGCCTTTGAAGCGGCGAGTCATATTGCAAGCCATTCAGGGGTATTAAAGGAACTTCATGCCGACCATACTACTGAAGGCATTGCTAAATATGAGAACATTCAGGAATTGCTGAATGGAATCAAAGAATTTACAGAAGATACGGGAACGACATATAATGAAGATGGTGAAATTATTTCCATTGCTAAAACGCTACAATATTATATTCAAGATATTGCGCTTTTAACCGATGCTGATAATGATAATCCGGAGGATGACAACAAAGTATCCTTGATGACCATTCATGCGGCCAAAGGGCTAGAATTCAATCATGTTTTTTTGGTAGGACTGGAAGAAAATCTATTTCCGTCCTCCATGTCCATTCATACCCGAGAAGAATTGGAAGAAGAAAGAAGACTTTTCTATGTGGCGATAACAAGGGCTGAAAAAAAACTAAGCCTTTCCTTTGCCACGAGTCGATTTAAATGGGGAACCTTACAAAGTTGTGAACCCAGCCGGTTTATTTCTGAGATAGATCCCAAGTATCTGAA
Source organism: Bacteroidota bacterium (assembly GCA_947485425.1). Taxonomy (GTDB): domain Bacteria; phylum Bacteroidota; class Bacteroidia; order AKYH767-A; family CANKSK01; genus CANKSK01. The sequence continues at coordinate 2,974 of CANKSK010000192.1, forward strand.
GGCAAATTTCCGGATGGACAATACCAATGAAGTCACAACGGACTTGAGTAAGGAGCGAGCAAGTTATTTCTCAAAAACGACAAAACCGATTGTCCATAAAAGCAGCGCGCCATTGCCCGTTGACCTGAACTTTATACCGGATGATGCCTCCAAAATCCAAGTGGGTATGGATGTAGAACACCAAAGATTTGGAAAAGGCAAGGTTTTATCAATGGAAGGCGCCTTGGGAGACCTGAAAGCAACAATTTTCTTCAGAGATTACGGACAAAAGCAACTTTTGCTTAAATTTGCCAAGTTGAGAATTCTTAAAGCTGAAGAAAATTAAATAAACAGCATAAATTTCCTTGCAGACCTTCAACTGCAAATTTGAAAATTATTTCAAGAAATAAAATTTATAACTCACATAATCAATATTTTACAGATACGCTAAAATCGTTTCTGAAATCAATTTTAAAATAAATAAACATGGAATTGGAATACAATTCAGCCCGCCCGATGTTAAAAATACCTGAATACGGCAGAAATGTTCAGAAATTAATTGAACATGCAATCAGCGTTACCGACCGGGAAGAAAGAACAAAAATGGCTTATGCCATTGTCAATGTGATGAGTATTTTAAACCCTCAATTGAAAGAACTCACCGATTATAAAATTAAACTATGGGATCACTTATTCGTGATTTCAAATTACCAATTGGATGTTGACTCACCCTATCCAATGCCATCACCCGATGCCTTAAAGATTAAACCTAGCCGCATTGCCTATCCAAGCAACAAAATCCGTTTCAAGCATTATGGGAAAATTATTGAAATGATGATCAAAGAAATTGACAGAATTGAAGATCAGAGTCAAAAGGATGAACAGATTAAGGTCATAGCCAATTTCATGAAAATGGCCTATTTAAACTGGAATCGCGATACGGTTACGGATGATATGATTTTTGAACATCTTAGCTTGCTTTCCGGTGGAAAAATAAAACTTGACGATTCAGTAAAACTTAGTCAGTCGAGCGAATTGTCCTTAAAAACACCATCGA
>CANKSK010000193.1 GCA_947485425.1 Bacteroidota bacterium
ACTACAAGAAGTCGCTCTTAAAAATAAATTATCATCATCCTTATTCACCCTTTTCAATATTCTATTTTCTAAACTCAAATGAAATTATGTCCTTAGATAAAAATGGCATTGCAAAAAGAATCGCTCAGGAATTAAGAGATGGCTATTATGTAAATCTCGGGATAGGCATACCAACTTTGGTTGCTAATTATATTCCGGAGGGGATTGATGTAGTATTTCAATCTGAGAACGGACTTTTGGGGATGGGGCCATTTCCCTATGATGACGAAGTGGACGCTGACCTCATTAATGCAGGAAAGCAAACTGTAACTACGGTCTCTCATTCTTCATTTTTTGATTCTGCAACAAGTTTTGCCATGATTCGTGGAGGTCATGTCGATCTTACGGTTTTGGGTGCAATGGAAGTCAGTGAAAATGGCGATATTGCCAATTGGAAAATTCCCGGAAAAATGGTGAAAGGAATGGGTGGAGCGATGGATCTGGTCGCTTCTGCGGACTTTATCATTGTGGCAATGCAGCATGTAAATAAGGCAGGCGAATCAAAGTTACTTAAAGCGTGTTCCCTTCCCCTTACAGGGGTTCGATGTGTAAAAAGAATTGTTACAGAGCTTGCTGTTATTGATGTTACTGACAAAGGATTTAAATTGATAGAACGCGCACCGGGAGTTAGTGCGGAAGAAATTAAAAATGCCACTGCTGCAAATTTAATTATTGAAGGCGAAGTGCCTGAAATGAATATTTGAATGCAATAAATTGTTGCAGAGTGTATTTATGACACATTATAAAAATCATTTGCAATTTGTTTTTTAAAAAAAAGGAATTGTAAATAGTATGTTTAAATCTAGTATATGAAAATAGGAATAATTGGTGCCGGTCCAGCAGGAATTACCGCCGCGTATGAGCTGGCAAAAGCCGGTGCTGATGTGCATTTGTATGAGGCAGGTCCTGATGTAGGAGGACTCGCCAAGAGTCTGGATTTATGGAATCAGCGTGTGGATTTAGGCCCTCACCGTTTTTTTAGTAGCGATACGCGTGTCAATGAACTTTGGTTGGAAGTAGCGGGAAAAGACTATGCAATGGTCGATCGATTAACACGCATCTATTATAAAAAGAAATTTTATTTTTATCCATTAAAACCCTTTGATGCCCTTTTTAATCTTGGTTTTTTTCAGGCCTTCCTTTGTGTGCTAAGCTATGTAAAAGAAAAGATATCGCCAACAGCTGATGATGGCACCTTTGAAAGTTGGGTGGTGAATCGTTTTGGAAGGCGGTTGTTTGATATATTCTTTAAAACCTATAGCGAAAAATTATGGGGTATATCATGTAAAGAGTTAGATGCTGATTTTGCTGCGCAAAGGATTAAAAAACTCTCCTTGTTCGAAGCCATCAAAAATGCTGTTTTTGGTGGAGGAGGAAATAAGCACAAAACTCTTGTCGATCAATTTGCCTATCCACTTCGGGGTAGCGGGATGGTATATGAAAATATGCGCGATTCTATTTTGTCTCATGGCGGTCATGTATGGCTCAATACACCGGTTAAACGGTTGATTACTTCCAATGGAAAGGCCACGGCCATTGAACTGGAAAATGCTGAGGTGCATGAATTTGATCATATCATTTCATCAATGCCTATTTCCCATCTGGTAACCAGAATTCCCGGTGTTCCTGAGGTGATAAAAAATCTGGCTTCTTCACTTGAATTTAGGAATACCATTCTGGTATACCTACATGTACAAGGTGTTGATTTGTTTCCGGATAATTGGTTGTATGTGCATTCGGCAGACTTGCAAATGGGGCGGCTCACCAATTTCAGAAACTGGGTTCCTGATATCTATGGAAAAGAAAATAGCAGCATTCTTGTTCTTGAATATTGGTGTTACGATGAAGATTCGTTATGGAAAGATTCTGATGCAAGTTTAATAGCGCTTGCCAAAAAAGAATTGATTCAAACAGGGCTTATCAAAAATGCGCCTATTTCTGATGGTCATGTCCATAAAATAAGCAAATGCTATCCGGTGTATGAGATGGGCTATCGCAAAAAATTAGTTCCCGTGGAAGAATACCTTTCAGGTATTCAACATTTAAGCGTTATCGGTCGCTATGGTGCTTTCAAGTATAACAATCAGGATCATAGTATTTTGATGGGTATCTTGGCTGCTGAAAATATCTTAAAGGGAAGCAAGCATAATCTTTGGGACATCAATACCGATTATGAAAATTATCAGGAAGCCTCTGTTATTACCGCAACCGGATTACAAAAAGGATAAAAAGCAGGAAAATTAGCTGCTGCTGAACTTGAAATAGATTGATTATTTTATGTTTTTTGCTGTTTTTTATGTATTTTTGATAAGTGAAGTATGATTCTTGACATGAGGACATCCAAATTTGTCAAATCATCTATGAATAGATGCGATATGCAGCTATCCGTATTCAAATTTTATTCCTTTAGGGCCTATTTCTTTATCGTATTTAAATTCTAATAATAATATCATTCAAATGAAAAAACGCAATTTATTTCTTCTGCTTTCTGTGTGTCTTTTGTTTTCAAATCTTTCAGTTTTTTCCCAAGGTGTGGGCATTGGAACCACTACTCCTGACCCATCTGCAAAACTTGAAATCAAATCCAATACACAAGGGACTCTTGTTACGCGCATGACCACCACGCAAAGAAATGCCATCGTAAATCCTGCCAATGGTCTTTTGATATTTAATACCACCACCAATTGTTTTAATGTGTTTATGAGTACGTTTTGGAAACAGATTTGTGGCGATTGTGAATTTAGTAATCCCAGTCCTGGAAGCAATAGTCCTGTTTGTCAGGGTGCTACTTTAAAGCTGATGGCAGGAACCATTTCTGGTGCGAGCTATTCATGGTCTGGGCCTAATGGGTTTACCTCTTCGCTTCAAAATCCAGTTGTCTCAAATGTTACGGCTTCTGCTTCTGGAGAGTATACGGTTACGGCCACAAAAAATGGATGTACCACTTCGGCTCAATCTGTTTGGGTAGACGTGATTGTAATTCCTGCGGTTCCTGTCATTACAGGTTCTTTGTCTCAGTGTGCAAATGACACAGCTATATCCTACCATATACCATCGGTAGCCGGTGCTTTAACCTATCAATGGTCTGTGCCGCAAGGAGCAAGCATTACATCCAATGTAGATACAAGTATTGTGGTTTCTTTTGGAAGTCAATCAGGCAATATCTCTGTTTCTGCTCATAATACTTGCGGTTCAGGTGGTACCGCTTCGCTTGCGGTGCAGGTGCATGCACCTGTATCTACTTTTATTCCTTCATCTGGCGTATTGAACAAGCCCGTTGTTTTTGCTCCCACAGATAGCAATGCCTCTTATAGCTGGGTGTTTAATTTGGGTTCGCCATCATCGAGTTCATTGCAAAATCCTGCCGTTATTTATAATGCAGTAGGTACGTATCAGGTTGACTTGGTCGTTACTTCCGGCGGTTGTTCATCAAATTCTACGGGTAGCATTACGATTAATCCTGCTTCTCAAATTTTCTATCCTACCGGTACAGGATATACTGGTACCATACAATATTTTACGGTGCCTACAGGAGTATATTCCATTACAATTGAAGCCTGGGGTGCTGAAGGGGGTGCAAATACCTCTGTCAACAATTTAGGTGGTAAAGGAGCCCGGATAAGAGGTGATATTACCGTTACGCCGGGAGAAGTATTAAAGCTCTTGGTAGGTCAAAAAGGTGGCGATATTTCTGATTATTGCGCTGGCGGCGGAGGTGGAGGCGGTTCTTTTGTCACCCGAAGTGACAATACCCCTCTGTTGATTGCCGGTGGTGGTGGCGGGGCTTCTTTGACCTCTTCCTTGCCTACGGTTATGGATGGTAGTTCATTGAATTCAGGTCAAGATGGAACCAACAATGGAGGGTCCAATGGAAGAGGTATCGGTGGGTCCAATGGAAATGGAAGTAC
>CANKSK010000194.1 GCA_947485425.1 Bacteroidota bacterium
ACAATCTTATCAAAAGGAAAATATCCTTTTCCTGGATATTGAAACGGTACCTCAGTGTGAAGGTTTTCAAAAATTAGATCCTCGCATGCAGGATTTGTGGGCGAAGAAAACCCGTTTTCAGCGCAGGGATGATGAAAGCCCAGAAGATTTTTATGATCGCGCCGGAATTTATGCTGAATTCGGAAAAATAGTATGCATTTCAATGGGCTTTTTTGTCGGGGAGGGTCCTTTGCGAAAATTTCGATTAAAATCGCTTTTTGGTGAGGATGAGCGGCAGGTTTTAATCGAATTTATTGCGCTCTTAAATACCCATTTTCATGGAAAAGAGCAGACCCTATGTGGGCATAATGGCAAGGAATTCGACTTCCCCTATATTGCAAGAAGGATTCTGATTCAGGGGTTAAAACTTCCTGAGATATTGAATATCAGTGGGAAAAAGCCCTGGGAAACCCGCTTGCTCGATACCTTGGAATTGTGGAAGTTTGGCGATTATAAAAATTATGTCTCTCTAGACCTGTTGGCAGCCATTTTTGGGATTCCGACTCCTAAGGATGATATTGACGGGAGCCAGGTGCGTCAGGTATATTATGAGGATAAGGATCTCTCCAGAATTGTATCCTATTGTTTGAAAGATGTCATTACGCTGGCGAGTGTTTTTTTGAGGTTTAGGGGCGAGCAAGCCCTTGCAGATAGCGAAATCGTATACATTTAAGGTGCTTTATGGTTATAGGCTTGTGGGTATGGTTTTATGCCTGAAAAATTGATTATTTGATTTTTGCTGCCTTGTATACATCTGTTTCGTCGATTAAAGGACATAAAATCCTTTTTTACTGCATTCATTTTCCGAATTTATACTTATTTTTACGCTCTGTATTAAATTAGATGATGAAAGAACTCAGGATTGTATCTCTATTCCGGCAGTATGACTCTCCGGAAGAACTTCCGGCAGAAGATAAAAATCTGCTAATGATGGCCCGTGAAGCCGCTAAATCGGCCTATGCTCCCTATTCTCAGTTTTATGTGGGCGCAGCGGTACTCCTTGAAAATGGTGTGATTGTTAAAGGCAATAACCAGGAAAATGCAGCTTATCCTTCAGGCCTTTGTGCTGAAAGGGTCGCTATTTTTTCCGCTGGTGCCAATTATCCCGGCGTGGCTGTTAAAGCCGTTGCCATTAATGCCTTTTCCAATGAATTTAAAATTACCGATCCTGTTGGCCCCTGTGGTGGCTGTCGGCAGTCTATGATTGAATATGAAAATCGCTATGGAAAAGATATTCGTGTTCTCTTGATGAATGATGATGGCAATGTAATCGTTACAGATACTCTCAAATCCTACTTACCCCTGGTTTTTAGTGCGGAGAGTCTGAAAAGAAAAATAAGCGTATAATTCAATAATCATAGTTTGTGTGTCATTATAACACATTCTATTCCCATTCCCAATAAATCAATGTTTATTCTGGTCACAGGAATATTCTATGAAAAATAATTTAGGTAGTATGGATACAAAAGTATTTACAAAAGAGACCTATCAGCAATGGTATAAATCGATGCTCTTGATGCGTAGGTTTGAAGAGCGTGCAGGTCAGTTATATGGCATGCAAAAAATCAAAGGGTTTTGCCATTTGTATATTGGTCAAGAAGCAGTGGTGGCAGGTGCCATGTCTGTTTTGCGCGAAGATGACAATATGATCACCGCTTACCGGGATCACGCGCATGCTATCGCAAAAGGCGTTCCTGCCAATGAAGTCATGGCTGAATTATATGCGAAGGTTACGGGATGTTCCAAAGGAAAAGGAGGATCCATGCATATGTTCTCTGCCAAACATCGTTTTTTTGGTGGTCATGGTATTGTAGGTGGACAAATTCCTTTGGGAGCAGGAATTGCTTTTGCAGATAAATATAACAAAACAAATCGCGTAACGGTTTGTTATATGGGCGATGGCGCCGTTCGTCAAGGTGCTTTTCACGAAGCACTCAATATGGCCATGCTATGGAAATTGCCTGTCATCTTTATTTGTGAAAACAATAAGTATGCAATGGGTACCTCTGTAGAGCGTACAAGTAATATCACGGAGCTCTATATCATGGGTTCCGGATTTGGTATTCCTTCTAAGCGTGTAGATGGAATGAATTGTGAAGATGTGCATGTTGCCATGGAAGAGGCTGTAAGCAGAGCAAGAAGTGGTGAAGGGCCTTCTTTCCTTGAAATGTATACCTACAGATACAAAGGGCATTCAATGTCCGATCCAGCAAAATATCGTCCAAAGGAAGAGCTTGAGGAATATAAAATTAAAGATCCTTTGGATCATGTTTTAGGAGTCATCCAAAAAAATAACTTTTTGACAGAAGCAGAAATTGAAGCCATCAACGAAGAGGTGAAAAGTGTTGTTGATGAGTCGGTTCGTTTTTCAGAAGAATCTCCTTATCCGGATCCTTCAGAACTATTTAAGGACGTGTATGTTCAAGAAGATTATCCATATATTATGGATTAGTTTTTTTGAATGAGTCGTATTTGTCAGAATTGCAAAACATATTGTTTTCGAGTTGAATTGTCAATAATTAAATTAATAAAATACAATGGCCGAGATTGTTAGAATGCCAAAGATGAGTGATACCATGACGGAAGGTGTAATTTCCAAATGGCATAAAAAAGTTGGTGATCAAGTAAAAACTGGTGAGTTGATTGCTGAAGTGGAAACCGATAAGGCCACCATGGATTTTGAATCCTATCAGGAAGGTACCGTACTTTATATTGGTGCAGAAGAAGGGAAATCGGTTCCTGTTGACGGAATTATTGCCATTTTTGGCAAGGCCGGGGAAGATTTCAAAGCTTTGCTAGCCTCTGATGTAGCGGCTGAAAAGCCGGTTGCCGCAGCACCTGCGGTGCAGGAAGCGCCAAAGCCGATTGAAAAAGCTGTAGAAGTAAAAGAAGTGAAAGCCCCCGCAGTAGTTGCAGCATCTGCGCCTATAGCGACAGAAAGCAATACGGATGGCAGGATGAAAGTGTCTCCACTGGCCAAAAAACTTGCCGGGGATAAAGGCATTGATCTCCATAAAGTAATTGGCTCAGGTGAGCATGGTCGCATCGTAAAGCGCGATATCGACTGGTTTAAGCCTGGAATGGCGGTGAATTCGTCTATGACGGGTTTTTCGTCAGTGCAAGGTGTTGAAAGTTTTGAAGATCAACCCGTATCTCAAATGCGGAAAACCATTGCCAAACGCCTTTCCGAAAGCAAATCTACTGCTCCGCATTTTTATCTTACCATGGAAGTGGATATGGATCGGTTGATGGATGCAAGAGAAAGCATCAATAGGTCAATGGAAAAGAAATTATCTGTAAATGATTTTGTGATCAAAGCCTCGGCTGCGGCATTGCGCATGCATCCGAAAGTAAACTCCTCTTGGCGAGGAGATTCCATTCGGGTGAATCATCATGTTCACATTGGTGTAGCTGTTGCCGTTGAGGATGGTTTATTGGTTCCTGTTGTTCGTTTTGCGGATGAAAAAACATTGAGCAAGATCAATGAAGAGGTAAAACAATTTGCAGCAAAAGCCAAAGATAAAAAGTTACAACCAGCAGATTGGGAAGGAAATACCTTCACCATTTCTAACTTGGGGATGTTTGGTATCGATGAGTTTACCGCCATCATCAATACCCCTGATGCCGCTATTATGGCCGTGGGAGCGGTTAAACAGCAAGCAGTCGTAAAAGGGGGACAAGTTGTTCCTGGAAATGTGATGAAGGTTACCTTGTCTTGTGATCATCGCGTTGTTGATGGTGCAAGCGGAGCTGCCTTTTTAAAGACCTTCAAAGGATTTATGGAAAATCCGGTACTCTTGCTTGGGCAAAATACGATTTAGAATATGCATATCATGTTTAAATTATTTCGATAAATAATGTTAATTATAAAAAATAGAGCATTTTTTTATAATTTATTTATCA
>CANKSK010000195.1 GCA_947485425.1 Bacteroidota bacterium
AGGGAAATATGCCATCGCATACCGAAGCCTTTGATTCACTTTTTCTTTTCCGAGAACCTCAGCAATCTCAAACAAAGCAGGGCCTCCCGATAAACCACTCAGACAAATGCGAAACAACTGCATGAACGAACCGGGATTTAGTTGTCTTTTTTCTGCCGTTTCCTTAAAACAAGCCTCTGTATGCAGGCTGTCAAAAGGTTCCAAGGTTTCAAAGCGAGTGATTAAATCATCCATAAAAGCCGGAAAATCGCTTTGCCACTTTTTCTTGACCGCTGCCAGATCATATTTTTCAGGTTCCGAAAACAGCCAAGCCGCTTGCTCAGGAATATCTGAAATAAAATATATTTTTTCTTTCATCAACCGGCATACCTTCTCCGCATATTCGCGCCCAGATTCGATTCCATGCTTATTTAATTCTATCATCAGCAAATCAGCCAATTCCCCTGAATCTTTCTTTCTTAAAAACTGCTGGTTGAACCACTTGGTTTTTTCCGGATCAAAGCGCGCACCACTTTTGCTCACCCTTTCAAAAGAAAAGGCAGCAATGAGTTCCTGCATGCTAAAAATTTCCTGCTCAGTTCCCGGATTCCATCCCAATAAAGCCAACATATTGATAAATGCCTCCGGCAGGTAGCCCCTTTCTCTATAGCCTTGCGATACCTCTTGAGTTTGAGGATCTACCCAAGTGAGGGGAAAAGTTGGAAAACCAAGCCTGTCGCCATCTCTTTTGCTCAACTTTCCATTGCCATCGGGCTTTAGCAACAAAGGCAAATGCGCATATTGAGGCATTTTGCTTTCTAAACCCAAATAACGATAAATAAGAATATGTGCTGGGGCAGAAGGAAGCCATTCTTCGCCTCGCACCGCATGCGATATTTCCATCAGAAAATCATCTACAATATGCGCCAAATGATAGGTTGGCATCCCGTCAGATTTCAATAGTACCTTATCATCCAGTTGAGAAGAGTGCACCGAAACTTCCCCACGAATCAAATCCGTAAACCGGATGGTCTCATCCTGTGGTACCTTCAAGCGCACAACATAAGGAACACCGCTTTTCAGCATATCCTGTAAGGTTTCAGCAGAAAGACTCAAAGAATTCCGCATCTGCATGCGGGTAACCGAATCATATTGTGGTATTTTTCCATTGGTAGCCACCGCAGATTGACGCATTTTTTCAAGCTCTTCAGCGGTATCAAAGGCATAATAGGCATATCCATCCTTTAAAAGTTGTTCGGAATAGGTACGGTAAATACCCAATTCCTTACGCTCCGACTGCCTGTAAGGCGCAAATTTTCCGCCCACACCAACACCTTCATCAATTTGAATGCCACTCCATTTCAAGGCAGCAAGGATATATGCCTCAGCACCCTCTACATAGCGCGTTTGATCTGTATCTTCGATGCGCAATAAAAAATCGCCACCATGCTTTTTTGCAAATAAATAACTGTACAATGCAGTCCGAATACCACCAATATGCTGAGGTCCCGTAGGACTTGGGGCATATCGCAACCTTACTTTTCTATTTTCCATACCTTGATTAATGTGGAGCAAAGATAATTCAAATACCCTGAAAGGAAATCTTTGTGATGGTTTTTTAGAATAGTATGAAATAATTTCTACATTTTTGCATTCTATGCTACAATTAAGCCCCATACATTGGAAAGATTATGAACTGATTGATTCAGGAAACTTTGAAAAGCTGGAACGCTTTGGTCCCTATATCCTCATCAGGCCTGAGCCTCAGGCCCTTTGGGATAAAAAACTTTCTGAGAGAGAGTGGGATAAAACCGCCCATGTAGCCTTTATCAGCAAATCCAGCTCTTCGGGAACCTGGAAAAAATTTAGAGACATGCCCGACAGCTGGAAAATAACCTATAAAAATCCCGCAGGCCTTTCGATGCAAATGCGACTGGCCCTTACCGGGTTTAAGCATGTAGGCGTTTTCCCTGAACAAGCCGTCAATTGGGACTTTATTTATGATGAAATTAGAAATCTAAAAACCCCTGAACCCCGTTTTCTCAACTTATTTGCCTATACAGGAGGTGCCTCTCTGGCGGCCCGCTGTGCAGGAGCCACTACCTATCACTTGGATTCCATCAAGCAAGTAGTAAGCTGGGCAAGAGAAAACATGGAGCTAAGCAACCTGAGAGATATCCATTGGGTGGTTGAAGATGCCCTGAGTTTTGTGAAAAGAGAAGTAAAAAGAGGAAAAAAATACCAGGGTATTATTTTAGATCCTCCGGCATATGGGCATGGGCCCTCCGGAGAAAGCTGGAAACTAGAAGATAACCTCAATGAAATGATGAAAAATGTGGCCCAATTGCTAGATGAAAAGGAACACCTGCTCATCCTCAATGCCTATTCTCTCGGACTATCTTCTCTGGTAACAGAAAATATGCTGCATCAAATATATCCCAAAAAATCAGTTAGCCTGCAAACAGGCGAATTATATCTTCCTGCTAGTGAGGGCGGTAAGCTCCCCTTGGGGACTTTTGGAAGAAGCATAAAATCTTTAGATAAATAAAACTTTATTTGAATCTTTTCGTACAAGGGTCTCGCTTGGTATTGAAGCTCTTATTTCTTGTTTAAAAAATGCAAAAAAATAATTACCAATTACTGATTGACAAACTAGATCAGTTTATCCGAAAATACTATAAAAACCAGCTGATCAAAGGCGGAATTTATGCATTTTCTGCTTTTCTTGTTTTTTTCCTTTTTATCACCCTTTTGGAATATTTTGGCCATTTCAATACCACCGTTCGTACCATCCTCTTTTATCTTTTTGTAACGACAAACATACTGATCCTTTGGAGATGGGTTTTGATTCCTTTATTTCATCTTAAAAATTACGGGAAAATCATTTCTCACCAACAAGCGGCAGCCATCATTGGCAAACATTTTTCGGAAGTAAAAGACAAGCTGCTCAATATCCTCAACCTGAAAAACGCAGGAGGGCAATCGGGCATTTCCGCTGAATTGGTAGAAGCAGGCATCAATCAAAAAATTGAAGAGCTCAGCCCCATTCCTTTCAGCGCAGCCATCAACCTCAATGAAAATAAAAAATATGCCAAATTTGCCGCCATCCCCTTTTTCCTGTTTTTGGGAATCCTTTTTTCTGCTCCCGGCATCATCAAGGACAGCGCCAAAAGACTCATTAAACACAATACCTACTACGAAAAACAAGCTCCTTTTTCTTTCCACATCTTAAATGCTGAACTCCGAGCCGCACAGCAAGAGGATTTTATGATTGAATTGCAGATGGATGGCAATGAAATTCCACATCAGGTAATGATTGAGTTTGATGGAAATCAATATCAGATGCAAAAAATAGGGAATGTAAAGTTTACCTATCTATTTAAAAATATCCAAAAAAGCACTCCTTTTGAATTTACTGCAGAAGGATTTCACTCCAGAGAATATGAACTTACTGCCTTACCAAAGCCCCTGGTTGTCCAATTCAAAACCTTTGTGCACTACCCCCCTTATCTGCATAAAAAAGATGAAGAGCTGAAAAATACAGGAGACCTTATTATCCCTGCCGGTACTAAACTGCAATGGGAAATCTATACACGCAATACCCGCGATTTGAAAATTCGTTTTCAAGATACCCTGCTAAAGGCGGGTCTAAAAGAAGAAAACATCTTTACCTTTTCTAAAAGATTTTTACAGGGAAATACCTATGCCATCAGCTCATCAAATGAATACCTGAAAAGCAGTGATTCAATCAAATATACCATCAATGTGGTTCCTGATATGCTTCCATCCATTCAGGTAGACCAATCCAAAGATTCTCTTTCTACACGCAGGTTCTTTTTCAAGGGCACCATTAAAGATGATTACGGCTTTAACAAACTGACTTTCAATTACCGCAACCTGCATGCATCCGACAGCTCAAAAACCTCTGAGAAAATGGTTTCTGAGAATATCTCCATCAATAG
>CANKSK010000196.1 GCA_947485425.1 Bacteroidota bacterium
GAACCTACTCCATTTCAGGCGGTACGATTGAACTATATGGCGCCGGCGCACAAATTTTAAGAGGCGGAAAAACCTATTACAATGTAAGCTTCTCCGGTTCCAATACCGCAGGTGTTGATTATAAATATCTGACCTCAGCCATTACCATCAACAACAATCTCGACATCTCTGGCTCAGCCATATTAAATTCTATTGATGTGGCCGGAAACTCGGTCTCCATAAGCGGAAATGGAGGACTGAGCATGAGTGGAACGGCAAGATACAGAATGAAAAAACTTAATGTAGCCTTACCCGAACTTACAGCAACCAATGCAGGAACGAGCTATGCCTTATCAGGAGGCACCATTGAACTCTATGGAAGCGGTGCCTCACAAAGTCAATCGCTTAATGGAACCTATGGTAGCGGAACAAATATTACATACAACAATATAGACATCAATGCATCTGCCTTAAACAGCACTTTGGGATCTGCCAATGTCAATTTGGGATCTAGCATATATATCAATGGTACCGTAACCGTTTTCAGTCCTGCATCCTTTCAAATCAGCGCCAACTATAGTCTGCGAGGCAGTGGAAATGTAGAAATCAAATCCGGAGCAACTTTTCAGTATGGATCTGCCGATGGCATCAATACTGGCACCACTACCGGAAATATCAGGGTTTCCGGAACTAGAATTTTATCAACCTCTGCCAATTATGGATTTATCAGCACCGTATCCATGGTTTCCGGCAACCAACTGCCGTCAAGTGTGCGCAATTTATTTATCTATAAAACAGGCAATACCAGCTGTACCCTTACACAAGGCGTAAGTATCACAGGGACACTTAGCCTATATTCAGGGATTATCATCAGCTCATCAGGAAGTATTTTAAATCTGACGTCAACAGCTTCGGTAAGTGGGGCAAGCAATTCAAGTTTTGTATCAGGTCCCATCAGCAAAACCGGAAACACTTCATTTATATATCCATGCGGAAAACAAAGCTATTACCGACCTATCAGTATTTCTGCACCAAGCATTTCAACGGATGAGTTTACTGCTGAATATTTTTATAGTGACCCCAATACATCCTACAATATCAATCTGCATGACATCAGCATCAATCATGTGAGCCGTTGCGAATATTGGATCTTAAATAGAACAGCAGGAAGCTCCAGCGTAAATGTGACACTCAGCTGGGATTCTATCAGTTGTGGCATTTCAGATCCATCGGCCTTAAGTATTTCACGATGGGATGGCAGCAAATGGAAAGACCATGGCAATGGGGGCACAACAGGAACGCTTGATTCAGGAACAGTAGTGAGTGCCTCTCCCATATCTTCTTTCAGCCCTTTCACCCTATCATCCAACACAAGTACTAGCAACCCCTTACCTATCGAATTAATTTCTTTTACCGGTAATTTTTTAAATGATAATATCAAATTAAACTGGGTGGTGAGTTCAGAAAAAAACAATGCCTATTTTAGCCTCTATAGATCCGCTGACGGTATTCATTTCATTGACATTGCAAAGGTAAAGGGTCTCGGAGATACCTATAGCCCTAGGAGCTATTCGTATGATGATCCTGATTTTTATGCGGGCACAAATTATTATCGATTAACAGCAACTGATCAAGATGGAAAATTCACTGAAAGCCAAACCATTGCGGTACATGCGTTAAATAAAACCTATGTATTTTCAGCAAGTGGAGATTTCAATAATTCCCAAATTTATTTTCATGCAGGCAGATGGAATCAAGACAGTCATATTGTTGCGGAGATTATTGATTTAAGCGGCCGAAGTATATATAAATCCCAAGCCACAAAAGAAAATGAATGGGGGAAATTTAGCATGCATACAGACCTTTTAAGCAGGGGTTTTTATGTGCTAAAAATTACAAATGGCAATGAAATACAGTATCTTAAATTCTTATACTAAAAGAAAAAACAGATTTATAAATCAATCGACAATTTATTTGTAACAAATTATTTTTCCTTTTTATGATGCAGGTTAAACTGAATACCTGCCACCACATAATATTCATAAAAGAACAAATTGTGTTCTGCACGCATAGGAGCATCATTTTTAATGAGCACATCGGGAAGGCTTGCATATCCTGCTTTGTACTCAGCAGAAAGAAAAATTTTGTGTTTATATTCAATTCTAGGACCTGTTTTGAATGACGTGGCATAACCGGCCACATGAAACCTGTTATCAAGACCATCACCCATCACCCTAACATCTGTTTTAGGAATCAGAATGCCCGCTCCCGCGCCTATATTCCAATGCAATGAAAACAACTCCTGGTGTAAAGAAAATAAGGGCTGCAAATATTCGGCATCCAAGCTTAATAAATTAAAGCCATTGGTATGTTCAAACATTAAAAAATCAGGCTGAATCTTCATGGAATTATTGAGATAATTACCCGCGTATTGTAAAGAGGCTGCAGGTTTGATAACCCCGGAAATGGTAACCTCCTGATAGGCATTCATTACATATTTCATATGATCCATTCCCAAGGATACCGCAAAACGATCTGTAAAAAAATAACCCAAACGATAATTATATTGTGGTACGGTAAACACAGCAGGATTAAAATAGACCGTGCCAAAACTTGAAGGTCTATCAGATGCCTTCACGCCATAAAGGGTAAAATCATATTGCGGGCCGGTAAAATGAATATCTGATTCAGAAAATGTGGACCTATTGTATCCCCAATAAAAATAAAAACTACCCTTTTTATGAGGGATAGACCTATTTTTAGAGGTCTGAGAAGCCAAGCCCATATTGCCTATAAGCGTGCACGCCAATATCAGTATAAGAATCAGATTTTTTTTCATTGCAGAAATTTGTAAATGAGTAATGATGATGCGAAGATACAGTAAAACTGCAAATCAAATAAACAGCTGATTAAAATCATATTTGGGGACTACTAGACAAGTAAAAAATATTTCTTTTTGAATAGATTCTAAATAATCCTTTAATAATCATTTCAAAAAAGATTTGGCATCCACAAAAATTTTTTTTTGTATATTTGTTGGGATATTTATAAAATTGATCATTCTTTACAAGCGGAATCTCTTGGCAGGTTAGAAAAGAGACCGCCCCTTTCTGACCAGCCATTCGGAAGTAATTTCCCAAAAAACCCATATCATATACACACGAAAACAGTATACCATGTTAAAAAACAGACTATTCTATCTATTCTTTTGTTTCAGCATATTCCTTGGATGTTTCCATCAGGTGCAAGGGCAATCGATTATTGCCTATTGGAATTTTGATGATATGGATTTATATATTGATGGCGGCACGATAGATAACCAGGGAAAGATGGTGCAAAATTCGGCAGCGGGAACCTATACCTTTCCTGCCGGTGCAGGAACCTCCGGATATGCCGCTTCTAGTAATAAATGGGAGGCTGGATACAATGTATGGGCAGTAGCAACTTATGATTATTATTACGACCCCATAGTTACCACAGGATATGGATGCTTAAAAATCTCGTCGGTACAAAGGAGTTCGGCAACGGGCCCTAAAAATTTTACATTGGAATATTCTTTCGATAGTTGGACTTGGTATACCGTTCCGAGTGCGTCTAATATTGTATTGGGCAATGACTACACCAAAGGCGTGGTAAATAATGTATCACTTCCATCCGCATGCGACAACCAACCGATGGTTTTTATTCGTTGGGCGATGACCGATCTAACAGCAGTAGGAGGCGGAAATGTAGGGGCTACAGGCACATCAAGAATTGACAATATTGTGGTTACGGGCTATGCCGTGCCCGATCCTGCCGGCATGATTAGTGGTCCCATCAGTGTTTCTCAGGGCCAAAACGGAGTAACCTACACCGTGAATCCAATTGCAAATGCTACATCATACAATTGGTATTTACCTCCTGGAGCAGTAATCACCTCAGGCAGCAACACAAATACCATAACGGTTGATTTCAGTGGCTC
>CANKSK010000197.1 GCA_947485425.1 Bacteroidota bacterium
AAAAACTTGTGCCGGATAGGAATTGTACCATAAAAACCCTACGCAGGCACCCACAAAGGCCGCAATAAAAATTACCAGCTCCCCGGAGTTGGGAATGTACATGATGTTCAAGTAGTTTGCAAAAACAGTATTACCCGATACATAGGCAAATACCCCAAGTGTAGAGCCTATTATCGCTGAAGTTCCAGTGGCAAGTCCATCTATTCCATCTGTGATATTCGCTCCATTTGAAACCGCCGTTATAATAAGGATAACAATGGGAATGTATATTAAATAGGCCAATTTCTTTTTGCTCTCTCCCAAAAAGGATATCAAATTGGTATAGTCAAATTCATTATTTTTTACAAAGGGGATGGTTGTTTTTGTGGATTTAATTTCCTTTTCCGAAAATAAAGCATTTTGATCTTTTTGGATCGTTTCGATGATGTTGCCGCCCGAAGGACTTAGCGTCATTTTATTTTTATCTATTTTTTCTCTGACCACAACATGCTCATTAAAATACAGCGTAGAGCCAACAATAAGTCCCAACCCTACTTGTCCAAATATTTTAAATTTTCCGGCAAGACCTTTTTTGTCTTTTTTAAATACCTTAATATAGTCATCTAAAAATCCGATTAGGCCCAACCAAATGGTCGAAATAACCATAAGAATCACATACACATTCAAAAGTCTTGCAAAAAGCAAGGTAGGAATGAGAATGGCAGCAAGGATGATAAGTCCTCCCATGGTGGGTGTTCCCTGCTTTTGATTTTGTCCTTCTAGGCCTAAATCCCGAATGGTTTCTCCTACCTGTTTTTTTAATAGGTAATGGATGATTTTTTTTCCTAGAAATAAGGAAAAGACCAAGGAGGAAATAACGGCCAAACTGGCCCGGAAGGAGATATATTGAAATACCCCTGCCCCAGGCAGATTAAAGTGTTGGTGTAAATATTCAAATAAATAATATAGCATATGTTTTATTTTTCTAGGATATGGAACATTTCTACAAGCATTTGTTTGTCGTCAAAAGGGTATCTGACGCCTTTAATTTCTTGGTATTTTTCATGTCCTTTTCCTGCAAGTAAAATAATATCGCCTGTTTCAGCTAGTATACAGGCTGTTTTGATGGCCTCTTTTCGGTTCTCAATCGATAGTGTTTTTTTAAGGTGTGTCGTTGGGACACCTTGTTGCATTTGGTCAAGTATCAATGCCGGATCTTCTGTTCTCGGATTGTCCGATGTGAGGATAACTTGGTCGCTATAATCACAAGCAATTTTCGCCATCAAAGGTCTTTTTTGAATATCTCTGTCGCCACCACAACCAACAACGGTTATAACCCTCTCATTTCCGGTACGGATATCTTTAATCGTTTTTAAAACATTTTGCAGCGCATCCGGCGTATGTGCATAATCAATAATTCCGGTGATATTTTTTTTGATGGAATTGATATATTCAAAACGTCCATCAACGGGGCTCAGC
Organism: Bacteroidota bacterium; assembly: GCA_947485425.1. Lineage (GTDB taxonomy): Bacteria > Bacteroidota > Bacteroidia > AKYH767-A > CANKSK01 > CANKSK01. The sequence continues at coordinate 1,459 of CANKSK010000197.1, forward strand.
TTACTTAGGTGCGTTAATACTTCTAGCTTTTCTTTTCCAAGCATCATCGCAATTGAATACACGCCCAATAAATTATAGGCATTGAAACTGCCAATTAATTTACAGAAAATGTCATTTCCGTCAATGCTCATGTGCAAGCCACTGAAATGGTTTTCGATAACCCTGCCCTTGAAGTCACTCATGGATTTCAAGCTAAAGGTTTTTGTTTTGGCCTTCGTATTTTGAATCATGACTTCACTATTTTTGTCATCTTCATTTACCAAGGCAAAAGCACTTTCATCCAGCTGATCAAAAAATTTCTTTTTGGCTTTTATATATTCGTTAAATGTTCTGTGATAATCAAGGTGGTCATGGGTAATATTGGTAAATAGGGCCCCTGAAAAACGCAATCCTGTTACCCGATCTTGAACTGTAGCATGTGAGCTTACTTCCATAAAGCAATAGCTGCATCCACTTTCAACCATTTCATTCAAAAGTTGATTTAATCGCAAAGAGTCAGGAGTGGTATGCGTAGCTGGAATGACTTCTCCGTTAATCATATTTTTTACGGTAGAAAGCAAGCCGCATTTGTATCCCAAGGAGGTAAACAAATTGTATAATAAAGTAACGGTTGTCGTTTTTCCATTGGTTCCCGTTACACCTATCAATTGGAGTTTATTTGATGGCTCATCATAAAACTGAGTAGAGATATAGGCTAAGGCGAGTTGACTATCTTTTACCTTTATATAGGTGATTTTCTCATTGCGTTCCTCCGGCATGATTTCGCAAACAACGGCCTGCGCTCCTTTTTCAATGGCTTGATGAATATATTGATGCCCATCTGATAAAGTTCCTTTGATGGCAACAAACAAGCAGCCCTTGCTCACTTCTCTGGAGTCAAAACATACTTGACCCACGGAAATACTTGTCGAGCCAATTACTTCGAGAATTCCCGTCTTATAGAGTATGTCGCGCAGCACTTTCATTATCCTAAAAAAATATGTATTTGTTGACCTTTTTCTAATTTGCTTCCTGGCATTGGAGATTGCCTGATAACGGATCCCCTGCCATATGCTTTGGGTCTGAGACCGACATTTTCCAACATATATACCGCATCGCGCATGCCCATGCCAATTACATTTGGCGTTTCTCCTTTTCTGATTTTCTTTTCTGTAAAATTGATATTCTTTCTATCTATACCTGGTTTGCCATTTACCCAGGATACATCCGTGTTTTGGCCTTGAATACCGATTCCTAGATTTTTACATACCAAAAAAAGATCGCTTTTGTCACCACTCTTGATTTCTGGCAGGGAATAATATGGCAAGGTCTTCGCCTCTTCAATGGTTTCTTTTCGCAAGTCTAAATTTGTGGAATAAATTTTATCTGCAATTTCTTTAAAGACCGGAGCAGCTGTTTGTGCTGCATAGTATATTAACTTGGGTGAATTGATAACCACAATAATGGAATATTTTGGATGGTCGGCAGGGAAATAACCAACAAATGAGGCCTGATATTGTAAGGTGTCTTGACTTTTGTGTTTGCTGTCAGCAATTTGTGCCGTTCCTGTTTTTCCTGCGATTTTATAATTGACACTTTTTATGTTTTTGGCAGTTCCATTTTCAACAACACCTTCTAACAACATTTTTGCTTTTGCAATGGTAGATGGGCTTGCTATGGCCTCATTGATAACTTGTGAAGAAAATGATTTGATGGTTTTTCCATGCTCACTAATTCCTTTTACAAAGAGCGGTTTTATCATTTTTCCATTGTTGGCTACTGCATTGTAGAAAGTGAGAATTTGCAAGGGTGTCATGCTAATTTCATATCCAATAGAAATCCAGGGCAAGCTCGTTCCTGACCAATTTTTTCCAAATGCTTTTTTGATATAGGGTGCTGTTTCCCCTGGTATCTGCAAGCCAATGGATTGGTTGAGATTCATCTTGTAGAGCTTTTCAATAAAAGAATTCGGTGTTCTTCCGTAGGCGTTGCAAATGGCTTTGGATATGCCTACATTGGAGGATATTTCAAAAGCCTCTTTTAGCGTGACTCTATTTTTAGAGTGTGCTTCCGCATCATTCATCCAACTCCTAAAATATAAATGTTTACCATTTTCTAGGTTCAAAGAATCTGTTAATTTTATTTTTTGATCATCCAAGGCTGCCATCAAGGCCATCAACTTAAAGGTAGATCCCGGCTGTGCATTTTCTCCTACGGCATAATTGTAGTTTTCTTCATATTCACCCAAATTGGTTTTTTCAAGATTGGCGATGGCTTTAATTTCTCCTGTGGATACCTCCATCACCACAGCACATCCATGCTCTGCATTGCGGGCGATCAATTGTTTTCTCAAGGCATTACTGGCAACATCTTGTATGTTGATATCAAGTGTGGTAACAATGTCATTGCCATTATGGGGTTCTATTTCGTTGTCATCATTCAGCGGCATCCATGTATTGCCAGATATTTTTCGCATAAATTTTTTGCCACTGATGC
>CANKSK010000198.1 GCA_947485425.1 Bacteroidota bacterium
ATTCTTGGAAAGGGCAAAAACAACTAGATTTTGCTTGTTAAAGGGTAAACTCTCACCAAAAGCAAAGGTATATTGCTTAATATCCTCGTATGGCTCATAACTATCGGTTGTTACGATTGAAAAAAGATTTTCTTTTCTCTTATAAATCAAGTTCTTCAATTCCATTTCCTCTTGTTGGGTAAACACATTTTCAAAATCATTCATCTCGCTGGTATTGACGAAAGTGATTTTGTCCACCGGTCTTTCAACATCAAATATAGAAAGTGTACTGTCTGCTGCATCTTGCGGCTCTGTAGATTCCTGCGCATACACCCGTATGCCAAACAAAAAAATAAAGAAAATAAAAAATATTTTTTTCATGATTGTTTATTTAATTTCCAATACTTTAACAATACAATAAAATTGAAGCATCCCCACATGAAATGTATGCATTGAGAACAAAGATAGTAAAAATTATTTCAATTTAAAAATTAATTTGGAAATATTGACATATTTGAAGTATTTTTGTTTTTACTACAATTATCTTTATAAAATGTACCGAATGAGGAAATTCATATTGGCATTGCTTTTAACCCCATTAATGGCAAGCGCGCAGGAAAAATTAATAAAAATAATGTACTCCGATCCCTTGCAAATTCAAAAATTTGTAACGGATCAAAGAGATACCACTTATTTGTTTGCAAACCAGAACAACACACAAGGCAAAGTAATTGCCTATTTCGATAGTACATTTACAAAAAAAGCGCTTGAATGTAGTTTTATCAATGGCAGAAAAAATGGAGAATATAAATCCTGGCATCGAAACGGCATCTTGAAATCGGTGGAAAATTTCAAAGATGGAATAGCAAATGGAATGGTTGAAAATTGGAACGTGATAGGAATAAAAACTTTTGAGGCCAATTACGCAAATGGTGTTGAAGACGGCTATTTTAGAAATTGGTATGGAAATGGAGTTTTGAAAAAAGAAAGATTTTATAACATGGGGGCTTTAGAAGGTTTTGTGAAATCCTTTTATGTTTCAGGCAAAAAGGAAAGATTAGAGTTTTATGACGCCAATTTTGGAGAGGTCGATGGTACCGATAGCGCTTGGTTTGAAAATGGAAATTTAGGTCATGTAAAACATTATCGCTTGGGTGTCAAAGATGGTTCGCATCTTGTATATTATGAAGAAGGAGGAAAAAAACTGGAAATGCTCTATAAATCCGATAAATTAGATGGAATTACAACCTCTTGGACGCCTGATGGGAAAATATACCATATCATTACCTTTCAAAAAAATTTACCGATAAAAGAAGAACGGCTTTATGACAATGGCGTCAAGGCTAGAGAAGTACTGTTTAAAACAGGCACCAATATTCCTGCAGAATGGAGATATTGGAACAAAAAAGGAGAAGAAATCAGCCAAAAGGACGCCCCTACATTTGAAGGTGATATTTTTGTCCAACCCAATATTCCGCAAAAAAAATAACCCAAAAATATCTATATGAATTTTCTTTCAAAACTCTCTTTGGCCTTTGTTATCATTTCTTTTCATGCAAATCTTTTTGCACAAAAAAACAAAACTAAAACATCTAACAATCAGCAAAAAATTGAACAAATACTTAAAACCATATACCCGAAAGCCCTTTTTCCGGATTTGGTTTTTCTCATTAATGACAAAGGCGTTGAACATTTCAAGAAAAAATTAGAGGGTGCTATTGGTGGCCCGTATGAAAACACGATCAAAATAAGTTTAGCGGAACAGATGCTTTTGGCAGGAAAAACTGAAGAGTGTATTGCCTTTTTAGAAAGCATGACGAGCAATATTAGAGCAAATAAATACAAAAACAAAGATGATTATTTTAATTTCCTTAATCTAAAAGCCATCGCTTATTTCCGAATGGGAGAAGAGCTCAATTGCATAGTCAATCACAATACGGAGTCCTGTATTTATCCCATACAGGGAAAAGGGATCTATACACTGCGGGATGCCACCATAAAAGCCATAGCCGCCTACAAAGAAGTACTAACTGAAAGACCAGATGATTTATTGGCCAAATGGTTATTGAATATTGGCTATATGAATTTAGGACAATATCCAGACAGTGTTCCAAAACAGCACTTCATTCCTTACAATACATTGGATTCCGATTATAAACTCCCCAAATTCAAAGATGTATCTCCGAGTGTAGGCTTAAATGTTGTTGACTATGCAGGAAGCGTGGTTGTTGAAGACTTTAACAATGATGGATATTTAGACTTTTTTATGGACGCAGAAGGCTTTTCAAGTCCAAGCAAATTGTATTTAAATAAAAAAGATGGCACGTTCGAAGATAAAACTGAAGGCAGCGGGTTAGTTGGTGAAACATCTGGCAGGGTAGCAGCGCAAGCCGATTTTAACAATGATGGATTTACAGACCTTTTCATTTGCAGAGGCGCTTGGCTCACACAGGAAAACAACTATCCTCCCAACTCACTTTTAAAAAACAATGGCGATGGCACGTTTTCAGATGTCACCATCGAGGCTGGACTGCTCAGTTTTCACCCGACAAGTTCTGCCAATTGGGGAGATTACGACAATGATGGATATATAGATTTATTTGTTGGCAACGAAACTTCAGATCCCAAAAATCCGCATCGATGCCAACTGTATCACAACAATGGAGATGGCACGTTTAAGGAAGTGTCCAATGAAGTGGGCATCAATATTTTGTCGTTTACAAAAAGCATTAGTTGGGGCGACTTCAATAATGATGGTTGGTTAGATTTATACGTATCCAATATTTCTCCGGGTGCTGATAATTATCTTTTTAAAAACAATGGGAAAGATAAAAATGGAAAAATAAGTTTTACCAATGTAACCAAAACGGCCGGTGTAGCTGAGCCCCAATTTAGCTTTCCTACATTTTTCTTTGATTTTGATAACGATGGATGGTTAGATATTTTCGTTGCCGTGAATACGGGAGCGATGAAGGATATTTCTTCCCAAATAGTTGGAGAATATTTAAAAACACCCTCTGACACCAGTCTACACCCTATTTTGTATAGAAATAATCACGATGGAACCTTTGAAAACATAAGCAAAAAAGCCAATCTCAATCACATTATTTATGCGATGAGCTGTTCAGCAGGAGATATTGACAATGATGGATTTTTAGACATTTATAGTGGTACCGGATTTTTACAATTGCAATATTTATTTCCAAAAGTGATGCTCAGAAATAATGCAGGAAAAAATTTCCAAAACGTAACCACATCAATAGGCATGGGACACTTACAAAAGGCCCATGGCATTGGGTTTGGAGATTTTGATAACGATGGAGATCAAGACATATTGGTTTCTTTGGGAGCAGGATTTACCACAGATGTATACAACAGAACATTATTTGAAAATCCAGGAAATACAAATCATTGGGTTACCCTTCAATTGGAGGGAGAAAAATCCAATAAAAGTGCCCTTGGAAGCAGAATCAAGGTGGTGGTTGAAACCGAAAATGGAGATAGGGAAATATACCAATCCGTTGCATCAACAGGCTCCTTCGGAAATTCTTGCCTAAGAAGAGAAATCGGTCTGGGCGATGCAAAAGCTATCAAGTCCATAGAAGTATTTTGGCCAGCCTCAGGAATCAAACAGCTATTTACGGATGTTAAAATGGATTCTTTTTATAAAATTAAGGAATCATCAAACAACTTGCTGCCTGTAAAACTTGAAAGACTTACACTCGGCGGTGCTTCCGAAAAACAAATGAAACATGGAAAATGATAATCAAATTGTTTTTTGAGAATGAAGAATTGTAAAAACAATTACTCTTCAACCAAAACTTTTTTGGTTTCATCACCTGGCTTGTATTTAAAAAACATCAAGCCAAATCCGAGCATTTCATCAACCGTGCGCATTTTCCCATAAGCAGTGCACTCCCTAGGTGGGTTAAATGGATTAAATGGA
>CANKSK010000199.1 GCA_947485425.1 Bacteroidota bacterium
TCAAATGAAAAAACAAAAGCTACTTTCGGCATTGAATTCATACCGATTCAGGATGCCATCAAAGAAACTTCTGCGCTTTTTTTGAAAGACCAAAAAACACATTCATAAGCCTTTACGAAAAAAGTATTTTTTGTTTTTTGTGAATTCAATGTTAAGAATGAGAAGCGCTTTCAGCTTCTTTTTTGCTTAAATTGATAAGCACCTGATCGTAGACTTTAACCATCTTGTCAGGATTTTTTGAATAGTAATCAAAACTTTCTTCAAATTGCTCCTCGCTAATTTGATAATTCTTAAAAATGAGATGATAGGCGTTTGAAATATTTTGTTTTAAAAAATCTGCCTGCAAATTTTTATAGCTTACATATGCTTCCGCAATGTGAATATCCGTAAGTATTTCAGCCATTTTATCCTCTGCAATAATCGCAGAAGATAAGCCTTCCTTCTTTTCTGAACAAGAAATCAAAATGGAGAGCAAACAGATACTCCATAAACACTTTTTGAAAATATTTTTACAACTAATCATCGATATTTTCACTTAATCTTTATGGGGTTGTTTGTATTTCCTAAATAAACTTTGAAGCTTCATTTTAATTACACCAAAAAAGGCCTCCTTAAAAATTTTTGTATTCATTTTAGATACCCCTTCTCTGCGATCAATAAAAATAATTGGAATTTCCTTTAACTTAAATCCATGTTTCCATGCCGTAAACTTCATCTCAATTTGAAAAGCATATCCAGTAAAACTAATATCATTCAGATCAATCGTTTCGAGTACAATCCGACGATAACATTTAAATCCTGCCGTGGTATCTCTGATATCTATCCCTAAAATCATGCGCACATAGGAAGAAGCATAATAGGACATAATCAATCTACCCATCGGCCAATTCATAACGGTCACACCGTTGATGTACCTTGAGCCAATTGCCAAATCAGCGCCCTCATTCACGCAGGTTTCACGCAAGCGTATTAAGTCCTCTGGATTATGAGAAAAGTCAGCATCCATTTCAAATATATATTCATACCCGGCATTTAAAGCCCACTTAAATCCATGAATATAGGCCGTTCCCAAGCCTTGCTTGCCCATGCGCTCTTCCAAAAATAATCTACCGGGAAATTCTTCCATCAAACGACTGATGATACGCCCTGTGCCGTCCGGTGACTGATCATCCACCACCAAAATATCAATACGCTCAGGCAAGGAAAATACCTTGCGAACTATTTTTTCAATATTTTCCTTCTCATTATAAGTAGGGATGATTACGAGATTACCTTTCAAAATGCAATGCTTTTTTAATAACTAATTTTAATTTTTCTATATCGCTCCTGCCTTTATTTCATCAACGATTGCAGGATCGAGCAATGTACTGATATCACCGATATTGGATACATCTCCTTCGGCCACTTTTCGCAAAATTCTGCGCATAATTTTTCCTGACCGTGTTTTAGGCAAGCCCGAAACGATTTGAATTTTATCCGGCTTGGCAATAGACCCTATCATTTTTTGAACCGTAGCCATAATTTCTAAGCGAAGCATGGCTAGGTCATCATTTTTTTTACTGCAAATCACATAGGCATAAATCCCTTGTCCTTTGATTTCATGTGGATACCCAACCACAGCAGATTCAACCACATCCGCATGCTGATTGATGGCATTTTCAATCTCAGCAGTCCCTAAACGATGCCCCGAAACATTAATTACATCATCTACCCTTCCCGTTATCCGATAATATCCATCTTCATCCCGTTTGCATCCGTCTCCGGTAAAATACAGTCCCGGATAGGTCGAAAAATAATTTTGTTTACACCTTTCATGGTCTCCATATGTCGTACGAATCATAGATGGCCAGGGAAATTGAATGCATAAATTCCCTTCAACGCCATTACCCAGCAATACTTTCCCTTCTTGATCGACAATCACCAGCTGCACTCCCGGCAATGGCAAAGTAGCAAAAGCCGGCTTAAGTGGCGTTATGCCTGCCAAGGGAGAAATCATAATCCCCCCTGTTTCCGTTTGCCACCAGGTATCTACAATGGGACAATTCCCCTTTCCAATATGTTGATGATACCAATGCCAAGCCTCTTCATTTATAGGCTCTCCTACAGTACCTAAAACACGTAAACTAGAAAGCGAATACTGTGTAGGGAAATCAAGACCAAACAATTGCAAAGACCTGATCGCGGTAGGTGCCGTATAAAAAATATTGACATGATATTTGTCGATAATCTGCCAAAACCTTCCTGCATCTGGAAAGGTGGGTATGCCTTCAAATAACACCGAAGTGGCCCCTGCAAGCAAGGGTCCATAAACCATATAAGAATGCCCCGTTATCCATCCGATATCAGCAGTACACCAATAAACCTCCCCTTCTTGATATTGAAACACATTGCGAAAAGTATATTCAGTATAAACCATATACCCTGCCGTGGTATGCACAACGCCTTTGGGCTTTCCTGTGGATCCGGATGTATACAAAATAAAGAGCATATCCTCAGCATCCATAGGTTCCGCAGGACAATCTGCTGATGATTTTTGAATCTCTTCCTGCCAATACAAGTCGCGCCCCTCTACCATCTCTATAGGCACATTTGTATGCTTTAATACCAAAACTTTTTGCACGGAAGGACAGATTTCCAAGGCTTCATCAACAACGGATTTGATTGCAATGGACTTTGGCCCACGATATGCACCATCACTTGTAAGGACAAGCATGCTATCACAATCTTGAATTCTACTTGCTAAGGAAGCGGCAGAAAAACCTGCAAAAACAACCGAATGAATGGCACCAATCCGAGCGCACGCCAATACGGCTATCGTGAGTTCAGGAACCATGGGCATATATATACAAATTCGATCCCCCTTTTTAGCCCCCAAGCCTTTCAGCATATTTGCACATGCACATACCTCCCGATGCAACTCCTTATAGGTATAGCTTTTCCCCGCTGCAGCAGGATCATTGGGCTCCCAATAATAAGCCACCTGATCGCCCCGCTTCTCCAAATGCCTATCCAAACAATTTTCGGTAATATTGAGTTTCCCACCTGCAAACCATTCAATATGGGGCTCCTCAAAATTCCATGAAAGAACTTGATCCCATTTTTTTTTCCATGAAAAATGCTCTGCTTTTTCAGCCCAAAAAGCTTCAGGAGAAGCAAGGCTTCTCTCAAATTCTTCCTGATATTTCTCCAATGAAGGTATTCTCGTATCCATCTCTATTGAATATGCCAATTCATGCTAAGAACCAAAGCTAAATAAAATTTCAGAGAAATAATTCATGCAAAACATAATTTATAAGGAAACTTCAAATCAATGACTCAATAGATATTCTAAATTTCCTTGTAGTTTAGAAACAGACATATTTTTTCCTAAAATTACGCCATCAGCATTGAGGAGATAATATTGAGGTGTTTTTTTTACAAAATAATCAATCACCACCGGCGAACTCCACTTTTTAAAATCACTTACATTTACCCAATTCAAGCGGTTTTGTTTGATAAATTGGGTCCATTCTTTTTTATCGGTGTCCAAAGATACCGCATATACGGCAATACCCTTTTCTTTGAAGTCGCGATACAAATAAGATATTTGAGGCATGAGTTGCTGACAATGCTCGCACCAAGAAGCCCAAAAAACCAACAAAGTCGCTTTGTGCCCAGAAAGTATGGATGACAATTTGATTGAAATGCCACTGGTATCAGGCAGTTCAATATCCGGTACGATTTTCCCCACCGACAAAGAAAGCAGTTTATCTCGGCCTTGCTGAACATCTTTAAATTCACCCTCTTCACTGCAAGATTCTGTGTAGGTATCCACCACATATAAAAAAATCTCCTCCGGACCTCTTATTTCAAAATTCTCTGCTAGCAAACGGACGCTCTCCTTATACAAAACCGGATTTATAAAGGTCTTTTTCAGAA
>CANKSK010000200.1 GCA_947485425.1 Bacteroidota bacterium
AACCCAACATTGATTGTATTTAGAAACAAAAAACATATTGATCCGATGCAGAAGGGGTTCCATGAAAGATAAATATGGAGGACATTTAATCATCAATTGATGTGTTATAAAAACACAAGGCACTTTTCGTGTCCATAGCCCAAAACGATTATCTGAAATCACCAAATCAATGCGATGTTCCTCGATAAGCTGATTGAGCTTTTGATGCTCCTTTCGGATTCCGAAAAATATTTTGGGTATTGAAAGCAACATAGAAAATGCCATTGAATGGTCATATGAAATCCGATAGGAAGGAAATCTGATACATTCAATTTTGGGAAATTCTTTTCTCAACAACTCAAAAGGTTCATGATCGGCCGCTAAAACGACCTCAAAACCGGCAGATATCAAAAGACGAATGATTGGAACACATCTTGCGGCATGGCCTAAACCCCAATCGAGGGGGCAAATCAGTATACGTTTGGGATGAAGCAAAATAAAATTCTTTATGGGGTAAAGGTAGTGAAATTTAAAAATTCTTGCGGAATGTGGCGAATGGATTTTATCAATTGGCTTTGATTATCTTTGTGGGCTGAAAAAAGTATGATGAATAAAAAAGCAGTAATAACAGGAGCAACACGAGGCATTGGAAAAGCCATTGCCAAAAGCCTAGCAGAAGCGGGTTATGATTTGGCACTCCTTTCGCGTTCTGCATCTGATCTAGAAGCCTTAACATCTGAAATCCATCAACACTTTTCAGAAGTTGAAATAATAACCTTTGCAGGTGATTTATCAAAGCCTGAGGAGGCAAAAGCATTTGCGCTATTCATCGAAAAGCAATGGAAAAGCGTTGATGTTTTGATAAATAATGCGGGAATATATATCGAAGGCGGTATAATCAATGAGGAAGAAAATGTTTTGGAGCAGATGATGAACCTGCATTTTTATTCAGCCTATCACCTAAGCAAGCATCTTTGCCAAGGGATGCGAGAGGTACAAAGCGGACATATTATCAATATCTGCTCGGTGGCAAGCAAGGAGGTGGTAAAAGGGGCATCCTATTACAGCATCAGCAAACAAGCCCTATATGCCTTCAGCAATGCCTTGCGTGAAGAGGTACGAAAAGATCATATCAAGGTAACCAGCATACTTCCCGGATCAACGTATACAAGTTCTTGGGATAACATTGATTTACAGGCAGAAATGATTCAGGCAGAAGATATTGCCAAAACCATTTTATATGCTTTATCCTTATCATTCGCGGCATGTGCAGAAGAAATTTTGATAAAACCCATTCTATTCAGATCCTAAAAAAAAGAGTATGGCCAAACATAAACTACAAAGATTTGCAGAGCTTAAAACCCTGAGCAATGTGATACAACCTGGCATCAGTTTCCCCCCCGTTGACCATGCATTGCGTGGCAGGTGGAACGAAGATTTTTTTGATCAAAATCGCCCCATCGTGCTTGAGCTCGGTTGTGGAAGAGGAGAATACACGGTAAATATGGCCAGACATTTTCCTGAAAAAAATTTTATCGGCATTGATATCAAGGGAGCGAGGTTGTGGAGAGGCAGCAAAACGGCAAAAGAAGAAAACATATTAAATGCCGGATTCCTTCGCATCCCTATTTTGCGCATTGCAAATTATTTTGCCGAGCAAGAAGTCAGTGAAATATGGATTACATTTCCCGATCCACAACCGCAGCTCAGTGGAATCAAAAAAAGGCTTAGTAGCCCACGATTTTTAGAATTATACCACCAAATTTTAAAGCCCGGGGGAATGATTCATCTAAAAACAGACAACGAAGACTTATATGATTATACCTTTGAATGGATAAGCGAGGCGTCTTATGAAATTTTATATCACACCAAAGACCTCTATCAGTCGGGGCTTGAAGACGAAATTCTGCATATCAAAACGACCTATGAGGAAAGGTACCTGAAAATGGGGAAAAAAATATGCTATTTAAAATTCAGGGATAAGAAATCATAGAAAACAGTCGAAAATTACCCATATTGATTGAAATGATGGGAATTGGGAATATTTTTGTACCTTTGCGCCCCCTAAGCAAGAAAAACACCCATGCTCGTCTTAAACAACATCAGTTTTGAATTCGGATCCAGATATCTATATAAAGATGCAAGCTGGCATATAAAACCCAATGAAAAGATTGGTTTAATTGGAGCCAATGGAACCGGAAAGTCCACATTATTGCGAATTATTGCTGGGGAATATAAAGTTTCAGAGGGAAACATTACGCGAAGGAAAGATTTGGTTATTGGTTTTTTAAATCAGGATTTATTATCATACCAAACCGATGACAGTATTTTAAAAGTAGCGATGCAGGCCTTTGAAAAAGCCAACAAGCTGAATGAAGAAATCCATGAAATTTTAGAAAAACTGGAGCATGATCATTCGGATGAAATACTTCATAAGCTTCACGACAAACAAGCTGCCTTTGAGGCCTTAGATGGTTATAATCTTGAATACAAGGCTGAAGAGGTTTTAGAGGGTCTAGGATTTTCCACAGAGGCGTTGCAAAGACCGCTGAAAGAGTTTTCAGGGGGATGGAGAATGCGGGTGATGTTGGCCAAAATTTTATTGCAAAAACCGGATTTGTTATTGCTCGATGAGCCAACCAATCACTTGGATTTACCCTCTATCAAATGGATAGAAAACTATCTTCACAATTATGAAGGTACGGTAGTTATTGTTTCTCACGATCGGTATTTTTTAGATGGCATCTGTGAAAAAATTGCCGAAGTGCATGGTTCAAAAATCAATTTATATACTGGCAATTTTGAAGATTATGTTATTCAGAAAGCCGAAAGAGAAGATTTACAGCGCAATCAATTTAAGAATCAAGAAAAATATATCAAAGAACAAGAGAAGCTGATTGATCGGTTTCGGGCAAAGGCGAGTAAAGCCAAAATGGCCCAATCTAGAATCAAAGCACTTGACAAGCTAGAAAGATTTGAAGATGTTGATGACAGTAAAAGTGCCATGAAGCTCAACTTCAAATTCTCACAACAACCGGGGAGAATTTTATCCCAATTGGATATTGATGCCAAGGAATTTCCTAGCTCAGTTATTTTTAATGATACCAAATCACTCATCGAAAGAGGCGACAAAATAGCCCTCATTGGAGCCAATGGCAGGGGGAAATCAACCCTTTTGAGAATGATTGATGGTTCCGAAGATTTCATTGGAAAAACCGCAGAGACCTACAATGTGATCAAGTCATTTTTTGCTCAGCATCAAATGGAAGCCTTAAATTTAGATAATGATTTGATAACCGAATTGCAATTTGAAGCACCTGAGCAAAGCGATACGGTTTTAAGATCCTTACTCGGAGCCTTTCTATTTACCGGTGATGATGTTTTCAAAAAGATTAAAGTACTTTCGGGAGGCGAAAAGTCAAGACTAGCTCTTGCGAAAACGATTTTGAGCAAAGCAAATTTTTTGATTCTGGATGAGCCTACCAATCACTTGGATATGCTGTCGGTAAACATCTTAATTGATGTACTCTTGGATTATGAAGGAACCTTTATCGTGGTTTCTCACGACAGATTTTTCCTGTCTTCTGTTGCCAATAAAATCTGGTGGATTGAAGACCAAAAGATTAGAGTATATCCCGGCACATACGATGAGTTTGAGCTTTGGCAAGAAAGCCTAAAGGAAAAGGAAAAGACAAACATCAAAAAAGATACGCCAAAGCCCCTGGAAGTCAAAAAAGTAGCGGAATCGAAAGACTCAAAAGAGGAAGAGACAAAACTTAAAAAAGAATTTAAGAAAGCTACGCAGCAATTTAATGAAGTCGATCAGCAATTATCTCAGTTGAAAAAGGAAAAAGCAACACTTGAAACACAAATGCATGCACCTGAGGTATATGAAGATCGATTAAAACTAAACTCG
>CANKSK010000201.1 GCA_947485425.1 Bacteroidota bacterium
ATCAATTCCTCTTTCGACCATATTTTCTTTAAAGGAATCTGTAACAACAACAATTAAATTCGCTCTTCGATAGAGAAACATTTCTATTTTCTCAAGATACCTAAACATGGAGCTTTCAGTTTTCATTACGCTTACTGCTTTGATCGATTCAGGCCAAAGATCCCTTACCTCCATTACCCATGGTCTTCTTTTAAAAAAAGAGGCAAGGTATCCGGAAACAGCCGTAAAAAACTGGGGCGAAGTAGCCACAATAACATCTGTTTTTACGAATAGGGATGCAATAAATCCGGTAATGGCGAAACTAATATAATCCAGCGTTCTTTTAAGAAAACCTTTATTTGCTGAAATATAAGTCCAAACACGAATTACTCTTATCCCTTCTAATTCCTCAACCTTCCATAAACTATTTTTATAACCATCATAAATCTTTCCCTGCGGAAAATTGGGAAAGCAAGTTATGACTGTAATCGTTGCTCCTTTTTTAAGCCATTCCTTACAATGCTCCATCGTTCTGGTTGCAGGAGCATTTACTTCAGGAGGGAAATTATCTGTTAAAAAGAGTATTTTCATTGAATTTTATTATTTTTTATATAGATAAACAGATATTTAAATTTGAAGACGTATACATGTTTCAAGATTTCCTTCAAACTCCACAATTAATACTATTGAAGGAATTAACTTATTAAATTCAGGTGAATAGTTATAATTTGATAATGAAAAACTATATTTTCCAATACAAGATATTGTATGGGAATCAGCAAGAATTAAATTATTTTCTAATGTCACATGAACATCGGGGTGAAAATGTATATAAAAATAGGATTTACCCTTACCATATGAATCAAAATTATCTTTTATAAAAATATCATTATTTATAATTTCAAACTTTCTTGAATGAATAATTCCAATAGATTTATAACCATCGTGAGAAGCAGAAACCACATGAGGGCCTTCAACCACGTTTAAAACCTTAGCACGTTTAGCAACGCGAAAAGCAGACCATACTTCGGACTGTTCAATATTGTTAATCCGCACTGTATTATGCGCTGAAGTTGAACGTTCACTAAATCGTTGAGAAGACACTTCATATGTGGAGGTACCTGTATCCACAATGAAAGGCTTTTCATGCACGTGTAATTCAAAATTAAATGTATCACTATGAGCATGTCCGGGGATATAATCAGGCCCAATATCACCAACATCGACAATCATTTCAAAATATTGTCTTTTAAAAACCCTATAGCCGGATTCTTTTAAAACATTTTGACTAGGCGTAATTTTCAAATAGTTAGCAAAGGCAATAAGATCATTGGTAGATGGAGCCACTCCATTTGCTGAATCATTCAAAAGAGGTATGCTTCCATCAGCAAAAGAAATTTGTTTGAGCCATCCAAGCATCAGTGAAGCCTTTTCCTCTAAAAGAGAAAGCTTGCTACTCCCAAAAAAATCGTTGTTTTTTACCAAATCAATACAATCAAGGAGTCTGAAAAGCATAATTTGATGATACATCGGGCTCAATTCAAAATGCGCACCATCAGGTAAAATCTGTTCTTTTAATTCTTTCACAAGAATGTCACTTGCGGAACGATAAAAGCCAGCATCCTTGAAATAATATGAGGCAAACAATAGTGAAAACCCATTTTCGAGTAGATGATTTCCCAGCAAATGATATTCAAGTTGATCTTCAAGAATTTTATATTGAGCATAAAGTGAATGATCAAATTTTGCATCAATAATTTTATGTTTACTAAAAAACTTAATCCAGTTCATCCCTCTGAGTGCAATGGGAAAAGGTTCTAAACCATCCTTAAGATCTTTAAAACTATCGATATAATTATTAATTAGTTCAACACTCCTATCCATATCGATTTCTTTCTGATTTAGAAAGTCAAAATAATTAAGATTATAAGTCCATAATTTTCCATATCCCGCAAAATTCCAATCCGGAAATCCACTAAATGTTTTTGATTTATTTAAAAAGGAGAATGTATTATTATGACAACTAATCGGTGTATAAATCGAATTTGACAATACAAGGGGAAAGGCATTTTTTTCAATAGAAGCCGTATACTTAAATCCAAAGAGCGACCTCCATTTCTTTCTAGAAAAATAGAATATTCTATACGCAATTTGCTTGCGTTTTAAATATTTCAAAGTATGAAACAATCTTTTACATTTGTCGATCATTTCCTATTATTTTTTCTTCTTTAATATCAACTTATAACCCACATAAAAGACTAGCAGGGAACCAATACCAACCGTAACCCACGAAATAAATTTATAAGTGGTAACAAAATCCATCAAAAAAAGGTGAACGATTATATGAATAATCCAAGCGATACTTCCCAATACGAATATTTTTTTGGGTGATTCCAAGACAGGGATGGCATTGGATACTAGCAATAAATCGCTACAACACCAATTTCGATTGCTCGAAATATTATTATTTTTATTGGTCGCGAATTTAAATTTAATCATTCATCATTGGTTTTATCAAACGGGTCGAATAATTTTTCATTTTTACAATAAAGAATAAATAATTTTTTCCTGCATGATTATACAAGATTGTGTGAAAAACCATCTTCTTTACTAAGGTAAGTTTGTGAAATCCGTGCCAAACTAATCCAAATAACTGGATTTTGAAAAAATTCAAATACTGAAAATGTTTCTACAAGCAAACTTACGCAAAGTACAACCCAAAAAATACTTTGTAAGTCTTTATTTTTTGAGAATCGCCGAACTGCAAGTATAGGCTGCATAAAGACAATTGTTAATAAAAACAGTGCCAAGGGAATTCCAAAAATATGAGCCAATGCAAAAGGAGAAATATGAACACTGCTATCCACTACACCAGTAGTTTCAACAAACCATGCCCCAAAGCCCATTCCTGTAACCATAATTGAAGGATCATTCTTCCATAGAGCAAAAACTCCCTCTACTTCTTTATTTCTTCCAGCAGTGGCATCACGAAGATTCACATCATCTGAATTATCTTTTAGAAAAGGTGTTATCCGTGAATAGACAGGCCTTGGCAACACATTCACGATTTTTACTAAATCGCCAAGCGATAATGTGACCATTCCCAACCCAATAACAATACCGCCAATGAAAACGATTTTAAAAAGCTTTTTCTTACTTCCCAAAAAGTAATGATAAAACAATGCAGCTAAAATCATAGACAAAATCAATCCTCTTTTTCCACCCATTACGATTAATATAGCGCTTAAATAACTGAATCTATTTCCAGTCATTGTAATCCATTGGGCAAATGAGGGAAGAGCAGAATCTGTGTTAAGCCCAATGTATACATGCCTACCCAAAATTAAAAAAGTATAAATAAATACAACTGCAATTCCAACTCCAAACAATCCCAGTTTAGGAAACAACTTTTCAAATTTCAAAAATGAGGATGTGTTTAGATACCTTTTGGTGGTATGATAACATGCAAAAGACATGATAATTCTGAGAAAATTACCAATAATATCCTCCATAGACCCCACATGATATATCGTCCAAGCAATAGCCCAAAATATCGAAAACAGCAAAGCATAATCAATAGTATCTAATTTTTCATTTTTCTGTCTACGACCAAATATAAATGAACAACTAAATAAAAGAGTTTCTAGAATAAGCGTTGAATAAAAAACATATTTACCAATGCCATAACTGATTTTCGTCAATTTAAAGGAATGAATAAAAGGCCCAGCATAAAAGTGAAACATGACAACAATTAATGCCAATCTATAAAACCAATCTGCCTTTTTTAATGCTAACATCAGACAAAGCTAAGGATAATATTAACAAACGCAAAATCATGAAAAGACTTCAGGAAAAGCTAGCTGCCTGAACTTTAAATTCTTTAAGGTG
>CANKSK010000202.1 GCA_947485425.1 Bacteroidota bacterium
ATTGACAGGATGTTTTTTTGATTTATGAGGTAATTTTAAATAAAATTTGATTTTTTTTTAATTTTTCTATTCAAAAAGCTATCTTTGTGACAAATAAACCCGTATGGGATAATGGAAGACATTTCTCTGAAAATAAACAACTTACAAAATAAAATTGAGAAGCTTGTCAAATTGCATACGGAATTAAGGGGTCGTTATCAGAATTTGAAGGATGAAAATGAAATCCTGAAGACAGAAATAAAGGACCTAAGCAGTAAAATAGAAGAATCAGAACACCAAATATATCATCAGCCAGAACCTGATCATCAAAAGGTTTTGGTAAAAGCAAGGATTAATGAGCTTGTCAAAGAAATCGACAAGTGCCTAAACTTGTTGAATACATAATCATTCAAATCAGCAATGGAAGAGTTATCCATTAAAGTAACCATAGCCAACCGTGAATATCCTCTTCGGATTAACAGTACAGAGGAAGAGGCTGTAAGAAGGGCAGCAGATATTGTAAATGCAAAGGTTAAAACTTTGCTTGATAATTATGCGGTTCGTGACAAGCAGGATTTGCTTGCTATGTGTGCTCTGCAGTTTGCCACTGAAATGCTGAAAGGAAATGTTTCCGCTGCTTCCTCGGCGGTAAACCATTCGGTGCAGGAAATGAATGATTTGCTCGATCAGGTATTATCTGGCGAGGAAAAATAGTTCTTTGAGAAAAGGTATTTGGTTATGGATGTATGATATACATAACCGAGGATTAACCCGTGTACGTTCTGGTTCTCTATTTAAAAAACTCAACACTATACCAATTGGAGCAATGCTCAAAGGATTCAATTACAGGCCTCATCCCGGTTTTCCGGGCATATTCGCAAGGATATCAGTGGACTTAAACGAATTCAGGCGGTTCCACCCATGATAAGCAGGGGTTTTATTAGGTATGGTTCCAGAATGTATGCGGGTTTTTTTTATATTTTAAAGATTGCCGGAATGGCCGGTGGTCAATTGTTTAACCAAAAAATAAAGGTAAATGGGATTAGTTATTATTATTACCACCATTGTTTCCGTTTTATTGGGCGCTGGTGTCTCTTATTATATGATAAAGCGTAGCTTTAAAGAAAGAGAAAATAGTGCAAAAAGTAAAGCCAGACAAATTATTAAAGATGCTGAGGTACAAGCAGAAGTACTGAAGAAAGACAAGCTTTTGGAGGCCAAAGAGAAGTTTATTCAGTTGAAAACTGAGCATGAAAAGGAGCTGATCGAAAAGAATAAAGCCGTTGTGAATGCTGAAGGTCGTATCAAACAAAAGGAAAGTACGCTTTCACAAAAAATTGAGCAAACACAGCGCAAACAATCGGAATTGGATACCGCTCAACAAAATCTAGCCCATCAGTTGGAATTGATTGAAAAGCGGAAGGAAGAGCTTGAAAAAGTTCATCAGCGTCAGGTAGTGCAATTGGAAAAAATTGCTGGTCTTTCTGCCGAGCAAGCCAAGTCGCAGATGGTAGAAGCGCTCAAGGCAGAGTCTAAAACAGAAGCCATGTCCTATATCAAAGATATCATGGAAGAGGCCAAATTGACTGCCAATAAAGAAGCCAAAAAGATTGTACTGCAAACCATTCAACGTGTTGCTACTGAGCATGCCATTGAAAATTCTGTTACCGTTTTCAATATTGAAAATGATGATGTAAAAGGAAGGATTATTGGTAGGGAAGGCCGTAATATTCGTGCCTTGGAAGCGGCTACAGGGATAGAAATCATTGTGGATGATACCCCGGAAGCCATTATTTTATCTGGCTTTGACCCGGTTCGTCGCGAAATTGCCCGTTTATCACTGCATCAATTGGTAACCGATGGTAGAATCCATCCTGCAAGAATTGAAGAGGTGGTTGCCAAGGTAAAAAGACAGTTAGAAGAAGAGATTATTGAAACTGGAAAGCGCACCACAATCGATTTGGGTATTCATGGCTTGGCACCTGAATTGATACGTATGGTGGGAAGAATGAAATATCGTTCCTCCTACGGACAGAATTTATTGCAGCATTCAAGAGAGGTTGCCAACCTTTCAGCCATCATGGCAACTGAGCTGGGTCTGAATGTAAAGCTTGCCAAGCGTGCCGGATTATTGCACGATATTGGTAAGGTTCCAGATGATGAACCAGAATTGCCACATGCCATTTTGGGTATGAAGTTGGCAGAAAAATACAAGGAACTTCCTGAAGTTTGCAATGCCATTGGTGCTCACCACGATGAAATTGAAATGAACAGCCTCATATCTCCGATTATTCAGGTTTGTGATGCCATTTCAGGTGCACGCCCTGGCGCTAGGAGGGAAGTGGTTGAACAATATATCAAAAGGCTTAAAGATCTTGAGGCCCTCGCATTGTCATATCCTGGTGTGGAAAAAACCTATGCGATACAGGCCGGTAGAGAGTTGCGAGTGATTGTTTCCAGCGAAAAAATTACCGATCAGCAGTCTGAAGTATTGTCCTACGATATATCCCAACGTATCCAAACCGAAATGACTTATCCCGGACAGGTGAAAGTAACGGTAATCAGGGAAACCAGGTCGGTGAATTATGCGAAATAATTGCTTGCCAATACTGAAGAAAATAAAAGAAGTTTAAGTCGTCAAACATGGCAAAAGAGGATATTGATTTATTAACTTTAATAAAGAATTGCTTTTCCTTTTGTAAAAATAGAAAGTGGCTTTTAATTTTTTGTTTTCTTCTTGGTATTTTGCTTCAGTTTATTCAGATTCGAATAAATCCACTGAAATATAGGTCTTTCTATCGAAAAGATTTTTTTGTTCAATCTTCGGTTATTGAAAAGAAAATTCTTTCGGATATTTTAAATGAAATTCCAGAAATTATAGCGCATAATAATCTAAACAAAATAGATTCATTGTATGGTATACCCTCTGATTTATGGAATCAATTAAAGGGTCTGGAAGTAAATAATTCCTATGTGTATTCTGAAGATGCAGCTTTTATAAAAATAACATTTGAGGTATATGATGAACATTTGGCTAATCCTATTATCAAAGGAATTGAAAATTACCTCAGTTCAATTACTTTTTTCAAGTCCAAATATTTGATCAATCAAAGGAATAAAAGTCAAATGTTAGCTATTTTAAATTTAAATCTTAAAGAGCTTGACAGTTTAAGAAATATTGATTTACATGCTACAAATAAGCTACCTTATCTCATAAATAGAAGTGAAGAAAAGTATCATTATGTAAGCTTAATGGAAAAAAAACAAATAATAGAAGCAGATACACTGTTTCCTAAATTAGTTAATTATGTGGAGATAAGTGCCCCTTTCATTTATATCAATAACCTGAAAGATTTGTTAGCTGGATTTTTTGGATATGGAATTCTTGCCAGTATGGTCGGTGTAATATTCGATTTGATTTTGAAAACTTGGCGGTTTTCAAAATAGATTTTCAGTCTGGAATTTTTAAATAAAAAAAGTATATGAAGCCATTCAGTATTAATTGCAAAGATAAATGCTAGTAAAGTATTGAAAGAACGCTTGAAACGGCTATTAAATTAATGAGAAATTTTCCTTTTACATCAAGTTTTGCAAAAAATTCATTCACATTAATCGGTGGTACCTTTCTGGCACAATTGCTTCCATTGTTGTTAAGTCCGGTTATTTCAAGATTGTATTCGCCTGAAAATATGGCTTTGTGGGGTTTATATATGAGTATTGTCCCCATTCTACTCTCTATTTCAACTGGAAGTTATGAATTATCCATTATGCTGCCTAAAAAGGATGAAGAAGCGATTAACCTTTTTTCTCTGAGTATTCTTCTTGCAATTGGCAGTTTTTTATTATTTATAATGGTCGCCTTATTTTTTA
>CANKSK010000203.1 GCA_947485425.1 Bacteroidota bacterium
AAAATTATTGTTCAGCTGTTAACCCATGAACTTTCAGAAAGCGACAGCCAATTTGATTACAATAAAAAGTATCTCAATCAAATTGTTATCACAGAAAGCAGTAAGGTCTATCTGGTAAAAGAAGTTGCAGAAATCAATAAGCATAAAGTATTTAAGCCGTATAAGGATTTATGCGCAAAAATAGCGGAAGTCATTTCGGCCTATTCTCCAAACTATACATATCCCAGGTCTTTAAGTTCAACATTGATTGAAACTTCACATTATCAGCAATATTTTAGTCGCAACTTGCCTAAACTTACCGATGTATCCACAAAAAACAAAGCAGAATTTACCAGTCATTTTATCCATGACTTTTTGTTTAAAATTTTGGATTGATTTTTTGGGTAGATGAATTCAAATTGATTTAAAAAAGGCAGTCCACAATTTCAATGAAATAAACTTGTCATCGCACACCTCTCATGCGAAAAATTTGCAGTGAATGTATAAGTCCTATACCTTAAAAACTTCCTTTGTGGTTTTAGCTATAATCCTTATCTATGTGCCGTTTCACCCAATGGGAATATCTTTTAGAAATGCGATCATGCCTATCTTTTCTGTTCACTTATTTTGTGATAGTATACATAGGAAACGGCTAATATTCCAAATATCACCAAAGGAAAAAAAGTCTGTACGTCTATCCCGTCAACGGCTCCATGGCTAATGCTTGCAAAAAGGAAGTCAAAGGCAAAACCGGCGTAAGCAAATTCTTTTAATCGTTTGGGAACCGTTGGAATCATCAATGCCAAAACCCCCAGTACCTTGAAAACAACCAATGCGTTTCCAAAATATTCCGGATAGCCCAAATGCCTAATTCCTTCTTTTGCCAATTCTGTTTGCGAGGTCAATGCCGGCATTACCCCTTCAAATAAGGCAATGAGGCTTGTGGAAGTCCAAAATAGTATTCTTTCTTTTTTCATTTCTGTTTGGATTAATAGATAGATTCTTTTACGGGTTTTTATCTCAATTTTTCCTGCTGTATAATTCGAGGCGATTACTCGAGGCATAAAAATCAATTTTTTATTTGGAATGTAAGCAGGAAATAGATTTCTGTTTTTTTGTCAATTTGGTCTTTCTTCGGCTTGCAATATATTTTGAGTTTTTAACATCAAAAATAAAAACAATGGATGTTTGCTCGGTTTTTGGCCCTAAAATTTTTCAATTGGGAATAAAATACCCCTCAATTCCCAATCACCCCCAAATAAAAAAGCCTAAATTGCTGATATTTTGCAATTTAGGCTTTTTGTGGCGTTGGATAATTTTCTTATCCTGTTGTCCGACTAGGGCTCCGATATGCGTTTTATATATTTGATTGTCTGCTATTTATAAAATTTGGGGAGGCAAAAAGGTATCAAAAGACGTTTGTCCAAAGGGAGCGAACCCGGACTCCGATTAGACAAAAATAGTAAATTTTTCCTTGTTTTTTAAGTGATAAAATTCTTGTGAAAGAGAATTTTTGCTCAATGAGTACTTCGTTAACCTACCGATTTAAATCAGCACCCTATTTATATTGCCATTGTACACTTTAACCTGCTTTAAGTTCTTGTGCTTCATTACTATTCAAATTCACACCGCTGAGTTGGTGAATGAAATAATTTTCTACGCTATTGAGTTCGTTAAATTCAATGCTTATATGCTTATTATTTGACTTATTTTTTCCTTCACAATTAGCGCCCTATCTGCAAAAATTAGTGGATGAATATGGGCTGATAAAATTTCATCGTAATTAGGGTTGTTCTCCAATTTTAATAATTGTGATTGCAGAAAGCTTTTAATTTCAGGTAGCGTGTTTTTTACTTCTTCTACAATGTTGGTTCTATTATCTATGATGTAGATAATATCTTCAAAATCATGGCTTGTTCTGTAATCTTTTCCTCTATTGTTAAAGGCCTCAAATTTTGTGGCTAAGTAGCAGGGGGCCGGTAATATTTTAATTTGTTCTTCCTTGGCTATTACAGTCCATAAATTATCAAAACCTAACTTATACCATTTGTTTGCTGGTCCAAGTGGACCATCTTCGGCAGGCATAATGTCGACTGGAATGTCTTTAAACTTATAACTGCAAATGGCATGACCAAACGGATTTGGATAAAAGCCAAGTGAAGACAATTTTTCTTGTAAAACGGACCAATTGCTTAAATTAACCATATTCACTGTCATATCAATATCTGCTGTAGGGCGAATTTCATCAGCTGCAGGATCATCGGTATATAAACTCACTATTGCACCGCCAACAAAAACCATATGATCTTTTAAATCTTTTAAAGCTTCGGCAACTTCTGCCACCACGGCAATATTTATGGTTCTATTCTCCATCTATAATGCGTTTTTTTAATTCTTTTATTGCCATTTCTTTTTCTCTTGCTCTACCAACGCGAATGGCATCTACAAGTTCCAATAAGGCATATAGTTTGTCATCTTTTTTTACGGCCTCTACAACCGATGGGTATAAGGGCAATATACTTTGTCCCCGCATTATACCTTTGGCAGATGGCCACACATAAGGTTCTTCACTTTTAATAATGGCGTTAAGCGGAGGTGCAGCATGTGAAGTGGGAATGCCACGCACAATGGCACCCGGTTGCTGTGGAAAAACATAGCGAATACCATATTGCAGTAGCTCCATTACGGCCAGCCTGCTAACCTTTTTGCCTGATGAATCTATGAGCCCCGCATATTTGGAACGCGTTAATGATTTGCTGACTTCTGATTGACTGATATGTAACCATTCAGCCAAGTTGCTTTGCAGCCATGGGCTATCACCTAAAGCAATTATCTTAAGTAGGACAACTATATCCAAGGGACTTAATGTTTGTTGTTGCTCTTTCATATGTTATATTCCATATTCGAATATGCAATATTAATAATTTATTTGTTAATTTACAGTGTTTTATACATAATTATTCCAAATCAGAATATCAAACATCAAAAAAGCAAATAATTAGTGTTTGCTTGATTTTTAACCCTAAAAATTTCAATCGACAATAAAATACCAATTAAAGTATTTCCAAGTCCCCCCAAACAAAAAAGCCTAAATTGCTGATTATTTCCAATTTAGGCTTTTGTTGGCGTTGGATACTTTCCTTATCCTGTTGTCCGCGTTGGCTCCGATATGCGTTTTATTTATTTAATTGTCTGCTATTTATAAAATTTTGGGTGGTAAAAAGGTAGCAAAAGACGTTTGTGCAAAGGGAGCGAACTCGGACTCCGTTTAGACAAAAACAGTAAATTTTCAATCTATTTTAAATTGCATGGTCATTTTAATGCACATCAGCATGTGCAAATTTTGGTGCTTATTCCACATTCAGATATGCAAAATTGAATTCACGCAGCAGACTTTATAATCATAGTCTTGTTTTGATGAAATTTTCAGAAGTACGTTTTCACAGCAAACTCAAATTGCTCCATAAATATCTTTTTAAATGCACTGATGTTGTTTCGTTCATAGAAGATCAACATGGCTTTTTTATATTCGATTGAATCAACGGTCCTGAAGGAGATGGGGCAATATTGATGGTTCATCAGGATCGCATTGCTCATGATGCGTGCGGTTCTTTTATTGCCATCAGCAAATGGCTGAATGTAGGAAATCAGGACGAGCACCAACAATGCTTTTTCGAAAACATTTCCGCGATTTTTAACCAGACTGCACATTTCTGACAAAGCCTCTCGTATCTGATAATCATTATCCAAAGGCCGGTAGTTGGTTCCTGAAATTCCCACCCTTCTGTTACGGATATTGCGGGCAACATTGAGGTCTTTGATCAGCATACTGTGAACATCCTCAATCCCTGCAACGGTCAAAG
>CANKSK010000204.1 GCA_947485425.1 Bacteroidota bacterium
TCTCTTTTGCTTGAATGTAGAAAAATTCAGAAAAAGGATTGGGGTACATAGAAAATAAATCTGTCTCGTGTTCAATAGATGCCGATGTGCAAACCTGCACCTGAATGCTTTGATATGCGGAGGATTGGCATCCCGATGTGTCGATATAAGAATAGATAATAGTATGTGTGCCTATGCCTGCTAAGGCCGGATTGAAAAGGGAAGAAGGTGTTCCATCCACTTCATACACACCGCCTTGAGGTTGTCCTCCATTTAACAGAAAGGGAGCATCACTAGAGCAAACCGCTTGAAATACTCCTAAGCTTACGGATGAAAAAGGAATGATAAGTGTCTTTTTGACACTATCAATGCATCCGCTATTGCTGACAGCAGTCATGCTAACAAGGTAACTGCCACCTTGCAAATAATAATGTGAGGTATGTATGCCTGCAGAAAAATTTGACAATCCGGATCCATCGCCCCAATTCCATGTGGTTTGGTTTATTTGTCCATTCAAGATGCTGGAGTGATCCATAAAATGAGCGCTATCATTCGGGCATTGTGGGTTTGAAAATGAAAAATCTGCCACAGGAAGGCAGTTTACCTGTGCATGGCTCAAAGAGCTGTCGCGACAATTCGAGGAGTCTACGGCCACGAGTTTTATTTGAAAGCTTCCGCAAGAGGAATAAGTATGCACCGCATTTTGTGCGCCACTGCTGCTGCCATCGCCAAAATACCATTGCCATGTTTTGCCCTGAGCCATACTGGCAGCAAAGGTATTGCTGTTTCCCAAGCAGCTGCTGCTGACTTGTGTTTGCACCCTTTGTGGCACAATAATATTTTTGACGACTGAGTCCGTGCAACCATTGACATTGCTGAGCAGAAAGGTAACGGAATAGGTTCCTGGATTGTTGAAATAATGGTTGGGATTTTGCAGAACAGAAAGATTTTGTGCGCCAGAACCGGGGTCCCCAAAATTCCACTGCCAAGAATTTCCTGAGGTGATGGGATAGGATATATCATTAAACTGAACATCACCAGCACAGGCTTGGCTTGATTGAAAATTGGCAGGGATGACAGATGCTTGTAGCACCGCTGTCAAGGTTGTTTTGCAGGCCGCATTGTGAAGGGAGGAAAGTACACATTGGTAGATGCTTCCATTTTGTGCCTGCGGAATGTGTATGCTTTGGGTGGTGAGATTTCCCGGACTCCACAGATAGGAAAATCCTGATGGGGCTGTCAGCGTAGCCGCTCCCCCGGAACCGCAATATTGGGTTTCAATTTTTAAGGGCGCATTGTACATATCTATATATCCATATCCAAAGTGTCCACCCAAGGCGCAATCGGCAGAAGTAATCACCACTGTAATGCTTTGACCGATATAAGGTGTTAAATCGACACCAAGGGTTTCCCATTTTCTGTATTTGATATCGCCATTGCAGGTATACCAATCAGGGCCATTCGTATTACTAGCATTATACATCAAATAACTGCAAGGCGCATCTGTTATATTACCTGCAGCATCTTGAATCTTGATTTCAAAAAAAGATTCCTCATCCGTTGTGTGATATCCCAACTGCAGAAGTACCGCATAATGATAAATCAAAAGGTTGTTGGTAGAATCTACCCAAAAAGTATAGGTGAGATCCTCTGCTTCGGCCCCTGAATTGGAATTGCCGATACGGGCAGTATACATGCCGCCTCCCGGATACACTTCCGCTATTTGATTGCAGCTGTTGATATCCAATCCCTGTCCGCTCATGATGGTATGTCGGCCATTGATAAAGCCTGCTGAATTCATATATACCCCCGTTGGTGGACCGCTGTTTGAGCCGATATCTCCTGACCAATTGGAAAAACCACCATATTCAAAATCGCTGTTTGGGCAATTTGAGGGCTGCTGTGCATATATACGCCCGAAGAAAATTAAAAATAAGATCAATTGAAGCCATAGCAAACGATAGATACCGCAGGTAATGTTTGTATTCATGGGGAATGAATAAGAGATATTAGAATATTCAAAAATAACGATTATTTCTGTATCCTCAAATGAAGGCGCTTGAATATTTGTGAAATATGTAGTTTGCGCCTTTGGTATTTTTTATTGCGAGCGGGATGCTTGTGATGGCTTCGCGGAATTGCAAAAAAAGATAGAAAGGAGGTCCTTGTCAAAAGGATTTCATCCTTTCATCAAAATTTACTATTTTTGCACCCTTAAATACCCCAAAGCATATGTTTGATAGTTTAAGTGAAAAGCTGGAAAGAGCCTTTAAAGTACTGAAAGGCCAAGGAAAAATTACAGAGATCAATGTGGCCGAAACGGTTAAGGAAATCCGTAAGGCCTTGTTGGATGCCGATGTGAATTTTAAAGTCGCCAAAACTTTTTCAGATTCGGTGCGAGAAAAGGCCATCGGGCAACAGGTGCTCACCTCCATTTCTCCCGGTCAGCTGATGACCAAAATTGTGCATGATGAGCTCACCCTTTTGATGGGTGGGTCCAATATTGATATCAACATCAAAGGAAATCCCGCCGTTATCCTGATGTCGGGTTTACAAGGTTCCGGAAAAACAACGCTTTCCGGGAAATTGGCAAATTTTTTAAAAACGAAAAAAGGGAAAAATCCATTATTGGTGGCCTGTGACGTCTATAGACCTGCGGCCATTGATCAGCTGAAAGTATTGGGAACACAAACCAATATAGAAGTATTCAGTGAAATGGATGTCAAAGATCCTGTAGGCATTGCCAAAAGGGGTATTGAATATGCCAAATCCAAAAATTTTGATGTCGTCATCATTGACACCGCGGGTCGCTTGGCAGTGGATGAGCTGATGATGAATGAAATTGCGGCGATAAAAAAAGCCATCAATCCTGGGGAAATATTATTTGTGGTGGATGCCATGACCGGTCAGGATGCTGTCAATACCGCAAAAGCCTTTAATGATGTACTGGATTTTGATGGGGTGGTGCTTACCAAACTCGATGGTGATACCCGAGGTGGGGCTGCCTTGTCAATCAAATCTGTGGTCAACAAGCCTATAAAATTTGTGGGTACCGGTGAAAAACTCGATGCCTTGGATGTTTTCCATCCGGCACGTATGGCTGACCGGATTTTGGGGATGGGGGATATCGTTTCTCTTGTTGAAAGGGCGCAGGAACAATTTGATTCTGAACAAGCGGCTCGCTTGCATAAAAAAATCATCAAAAATCAATTTGATTTCAATGATTTTCTGGATCAAATCAAACAGATCAAAAAAATGGGCAATATGAAAGACCTGGTTTCCATGATTCCCGGTGTTGGAAAAGCCCTTAAAAATGTTGATATCGATAACAATTCCTTCAAAAGCATTGAGGCCATTATTTATTCGATGACCCCCCATGAAAGATCGAATCCCGATTTAATCAATGGCAATAGAAGAAAAAGAATTGCCATGGGTTCAGGTACCGATGTTCAGGAAGTGAACAAATTGCTCAAGCAACTTGAAGAAACCCGAAAAGTCATGAAAATGATGAGTAACCCCGCCAAGATGAGTGGATTGATGCGGAATATGCCCAAAGGCAGGTAAATGGTTTCGATATCGTATAGTTTAATTTTTTAGCATGCATCAAATTATTGACGGAAAGGCACTTGCTGCTGAGATATTTACAGAAATTGCCGAAGAAATTCAGCATTTTGTTCAGTCAGGTTTTAAAAGGCCGCGTTTGGGTATCGTCATGGCAGGGAATAATCCTGCCTCTGAAACCTATATAGAAGGCAAAATAAAGGCCTGTGAACGCGTGGGTATCCATGTGGACCTATTTCGCTTTGATGGCAATATATCATTTGAGGGCATGAAAGAGGAAATCCTCCGGTTAAATGCCAA
>CANKSK010000205.1 GCA_947485425.1 Bacteroidota bacterium
AAAATTTATTTTTGAGATGTATTTTTCTAAATGGTATAAAAAAATACCCATACATTAATCTGCTAAGTATCGAATGCGCTTAAGCAGGCTGTATGGGTATCTTTCTTATTAAAGAATTTTTTGGGATTTTATCCGTTCACTTTTGCTTTGTTTTTTCTGATATCCAATATTTGTACAAAAGATCTTGTTTTAAACTCATCGTGTGTAAGGCCCGTAGCCATTGCTTCTTCTACACTTACCGCTCCACAGTTAATAGCACTTAAGAAGTAGTTCAGCAAACCTTGTCCTGTAGCAGCATCATCAAACACATCACCTGAAAGGGTTGCTTGGCCAGCTTTCTCAATGAAATTTTTTAATCTCAGTACTGCAGCATCATAGCTCTCTAAGAAAAACGAATATACCGCAGCATAGCGAATGGGTAATTGCGCTGGATGTAAATCCCATCCTTGGTAAAATCCGTGTAACATTGAATGTCTGATGTGGTCATATGCGAGCTTCCAAGCGCGATGTACGACCAACATATTTTCTTCCTGCTGTTCTGCTGTTAACGCATTGCCTCTGTGCGGTCCTACTGGCATTACATTGGTAGCTCCATCGCATATAAAGATGCCGGTGCCTGCAAGGGCCACTTTCATCATGTGATGCGCAAAGTCGCAAACAGGGTGATCCATGGCTTGGTATTTCGCTGTGATGTTGCATGATGCAGTATAGTCATACGTGCCGAAATGTGCCGCTGTGCATCTGCCTTCTCCCGCTTTTACCAATCCAAGAAGTGCATTGGAACCTTCTGGGTTGATGATAGACTGCGTAGTCTCAATCATGATTTCCATCTTCAAAGTTCCCGCTGCAAGTCCATTGCTTTTTTCTAGCAATTCAAATAGCCTCACCAAGGCTGTCACCTGCTCAGGTATCTGCACTTTGGGAAGGGTTACCACAAAATGTTCCGGTAATTTTCCTTTGGTTTGTTCTAGTAATGTGCTGATAAAGATATCTAGTGTTCTTACACCTCTCTTTTTGAGCTCTTCGGTGAAGGGTTTAATGCGGATACCTATAAAGGGTGAAATGGTTTTGTCTATCATTCCTTTGGCCACTTCAAGCGCAGCCTGCGCAGCGGTTGCATCTTCTTCATCATCCGGACGATTTCCGAACCCATCTTCAAAATCTATTCTGAAATCTTCCACGGCTTCATGATCCAATTTACGAAGAATTTTTTCATAAACAGCCAAAGGAATCCATGCTGGATGATTGCTTTTTTCTTCTGCGCTCATCGCATTCAATTGATTTTCTAGTGCCTGAATTTCTTTCTCATCAGAAGGCAGGACTTCATAGCCTGGCAATTCCAATGCTTTTGCCAAAACAGCAAAGTTGGGTGCGTAAGATTTTAACGACTGTTTTGATGCAGCAGCCATCTTCATTACCGTATCACTTTTAAAAAGATTGGCTCCTCCATAAACCGTTTGTACGGGCTGTCTTTCGGGCGAATCACCGGGGTATAAGGTTTGAAATATTTTATTGGCGGTGCTTAATTCAGATAGTACTGATTCTCTTTCTGATGCTGGAATGCTAAGTTTCATAAGATTTGATGCTTTTGGATAGATGTATGTTTTATGTTTAGATGTGTTGTAAGATGGTGTGTTTATCAGCTTCCTCTGTAGGTAGAATATCCATAGGGATTGAGCAACAGTGGAACATGGTAATGCTCGGCATTCTGTATTTCAAAAACGATAGGTACAAAGGGATAAAAACCGTGTACATGATGCGCTTTGAAATAGTTTCCTGTATCGAATACCAAACGATAAATTCCTTTTTCAAGAATCACGTCTTCAGGCAGTAGGCCTGGCAATCTGCCATCCGCATTCGTTTGTCCTTCGGCTATCTGTTTCCAATGGTCATTCCCTTCAAATTTTTGTAGCATAATATGTACATTCTCTGCCGGGCGGCCTTTCGAAGTATCAAGGATGTGTGTGGTTATTTGGCTCATGCTAATAGTTTTTCTAATCTCAGGTGAGTAATTTTATGTTGTTCTCCCATGGCAATTTGTATTTCTTCCTCTGCTGAATGGTGAATGCGATTTTGCAAGAGCGTCAGCATTTCTTCCGCGGTCTTCCCCGAAGCGCAAACGATAAAAATATATCCGAATTTATTTTCGTAATCGGTATTGCCTTGTGCCAGTGCTAGCAGGGTTTCTCTCGCTGCCGTTTCTACTGATTTTTGCTCTCCACCTGCCCAGTCTTTGGTGCTGGCAAACTTCTTTTCCAAATTTTCTAGGTCACCGATTTTTGGGTGATGGGTAAAGGCTTCTAAACCATCTGAAGGCGTGCACCTTGACCATACCAAATCAGCTTTTTCCAGTAGATCATTTTTTGAAAGAAAGGGTCTCAAACTATTCATCCCTTCTGTCCAGCTGCTTGATCCACAACATTTTTCTAATGCTGCCTTACATACCTCTGCTGATGATTGATTTAACTCTTCAAGTGTCATAACTGTTTTTTATTTTTGGACATTGTTTAAAAGACGATTAGTCTATCAATCCCCAAAGTCTCAATCTGCTGATGCCTCCGTCAGGGTAAATGAATAAGCGCACATGGGTAATGGCTCCAATGGCATTCACGGTGCTTTCAAAATCATGCTCAAAATCAGCTTGTAATTTTGATTGTGGCAGCAAACTTTTCCATTCAATGCTGTTATCTCCCGGATCTGTATTTGCGTCTAGCACTGCACCTTCTATTGAGCAGGTGTCAGGATAGTTGCCTTTAAAATATGCGGTATCAACCCTGATTTTTTGAACCCTGCCTTTGCGCGCCAGTTTTACTATTACCCAATCGCGGTTATTTGGGGTACGATTGCGTTTTGTCTCCCAGCCATCACCCATATTTACACCTCTTCCGGGCATAATAAGATTATCCATATGGCTAAAGAACATATCGTTGCATAGAACCGATTTGGCGCCATTGGCTGCTGAGGCTAAATCAACCAATTCGTCTTTTTGAACTAGATCCCAATTTTTAAATACTTCTCCGTATACTTTCAATCTGGCAACCCCACCATCTGGATAGATGTGAAGGCGCAAATGGGAATACACATTTTCATTCTGTATGTCAAAAAAATGCTGGCTACCCGGATTGAGTGGTGATTTGGGCAGAATTTCTACCCATGCGGTACTGTTTTCTAAGTCTGTATCCTTTTCAGCATATATGGCTTCTACTGAAGCGAAAGGAGGGTGGTTTCCCAAAAAATGGTTGGTATCAATATCCAAACCTCTGATGCGTCCAGAGGCACCCAATTTAATGATACACCAATCATGACCGGGAACACGCTTGCGCCTTGATTCCCATCCATCCATCCATTTTCCATATTCAGTGTATTTGTCAACAATAAAAATTCCTCTGCCGGGCTTTAATAAATTCTCCATGGGAGCAAAAAAATCATCACTGCAGGAGAGTGCTTTGCCTCCAAGTCTTTCTGATGCTAAATCAATAAATTTGGTAAAGGATGGTGTGTTTTCTGTATCAGTTGTCATACGCTTTTGAGAATAAATTTTTTGAATAAGGTGCAAATATAATTTTTAGTATGCTGCCAAGCAAATTTATCTGATTAGGGTTCAAGTAGCCTTAAAATATCGTCTACAACCCCCGGATCTGATGGTCTTTTGGCATTGGGATCTGCAATGTTTCCCAATTTGTCAATGAGCATATATCTGGGAATGCTGTTGATGCGGAAAAATTTTACCGCCTCTGAATTCCAATTTCCTGGAGAAATTCCCAAGGTTCCTTCTAGTTTGTTTTGCACAATGGCACTGCGCCATGCTGCTTCATCTTCGTCAATAGAAATA
>CANKSK010000206.1 GCA_947485425.1 Bacteroidota bacterium
GAAGAGTTTAGTTTTGCAGAAGCGGTAATTTTTCAATCGCGTTTTAAGGGTTTTATAAACGGCCTTACTTCTGACGAT
The DNA here is from genome assembly GCA_947485425.1 of Bacteroidota bacterium. Taxonomy (GTDB): domain Bacteria; phylum Bacteroidota; class Bacteroidia; order AKYH767-A; family CANKSK01; genus CANKSK01. Next base: position 79 of record CANKSK010000206.1, read on the forward strand.
ATCATTGAAAAAAGCGGACTCAACAACCAATCAGGAAAACAAATAAAATATTTTTCTTCGGGGATGAAACAGCGTGTAAAACTTACACTTTCAATACTTTCTGATACCCCGATTCTGTTTTTGGATGAGCCCTCATCAAACCTTGATAAGGCTGGTATTGAATGGTATCAAGGCCTTATAGATGAATATCGTAAAGATCGAATTGTTTTTGTATGTTCAAACCAACAGATTCACGAATATGAATTTTGTACGCGTATTTTAAATATAGAAGATTACAAAAAACGATAATTTTTTTAATGTGTTATTTTAACACATTAAAATTTATTCTTCCATCCATTCATCTAAATCGCGTCTATTTTTTTTGGTTGGTCTCCCTTTACCGTCGAAGATGGGGGTATTTTGTTTGATGAGTTTTATTTTCAGGTATTCTTCAGCAGGGGTAAGGTCTAGCATAAATTCGGGGACTATTTTCGCTGACAGGCGATTTTTGGGTATATCGATGACTTTGCAGGTTTTAGTTAAGCCACCGTCTCTAATACTGATGATATCTCCCGGTTTGATAATTCTAGAGGGCTTTATGGGTTCATCTGCTGATTTGACTTTGTTGTTTTTGCATGCTTCTGCAGCCAGGCTTCTTGTTTTAAAAAGTCTGACACACCACAGCCATTTGTCAATTCTTTGATCTGTTGTGGGCATAGGAATCAGATAGGTTGTAAGTAAGGCCTTTGAGAATAAAACATTTTCAAATATATAAAACTTTGAGAATGCTATTGTATTTTTGTATCATGAAAATACAAAATGATATCCTATTGCGAGCTGCGCGAGGTGAGCGTACCGAGCGTACCCCCGTTTGGCTGATGCGTCAGGCGGGTCGCATTTTACCTGAATATAGGGCTATAAGGGCTAAGCTTTCAGGATTTAAAGAATTGGTAGAAACGCCTGAGTTGGCTGCCGAGGTTACTATTCAGCCTGTTGATATTTTAGGTGTTGATGCGGCGATTATTTTTTCGGATATCTTGGTGATTCCCGAGGCCATGGGACTTCCTTATAGCATGTTGGAGTCTACGGGGCCTTTTTTTGAAAAAACGATTCAGAACAGTTCAGATGTTTCGCATTTGCGTATTCCGGACCCTGAAGATGCATTGGGTTATGTGATGGAGGCCATTCGTATTACAAAAAGGGAGTTGAATGGCAGGGTTCCTTTGATCGGATTTGCTGGGGCACCTTGGACTATTTTTTCTTATATGGTAGAAGGAAAGGGGTCAAAAACTTTTTCTAGGGCCAAGCGGATGTTATATACAGATCCTATTTTATCACATCAATTACTTGATAAAATTACAGAATCGACCATTTTATATTTACAAGCACAGGTAAAAAATGGAGCAGATATCGTTCAGATTTTCGATTCTTGGGCGGGGGTATTAAGTCCCGCACAATACAATGAATTTGCGATTCCCTACATATCTCGAATCTGCTCTGCCATAAAGGATGTTCCGGTAATTGTGTTTGCCAAAGGCGCATTTTTTGCAAGGGCTGCACTTGCCTCACTTTCTTGTGATGTCATTGGGTTGGATTGGAATATGGATATAGCTGAAAGCCGAAAATTGATAGGCCCTGATAAGACCTTACAGGGTAATATGGATCCTTGTTTACTTTACGCAGATTATGAAACCATCAAGAAAGAGACCAAGCTGATGCTTGATGCCTTTGGCAGTGGTCGTCACATTGCTAATTTGGGACATGGGCTTTATCCGGATACTGATCGAGATAAGGTTAGGTGCTTTATCGATACCATCAAGGAATATCAAAAATAAAAGCGGTTTAAAAATTGAATGTTAAAATTCGAAGGGGTCATTTTTGTTTTTGGCTTCAATTGAAATGGGATGAAAAAAGAAATCAATAATAAACGAATTATACGAGGCTGGTCATTTTATGATTGGGCGAATTCGGTTTATCCATTGGTGATCAATTCCACGATTTTCCCTATTTACTATGCCCTGATTACCAAAAAAGGAACAAATGATATTGTTCATTTTATGGGTATGCAATTCAAAAATACGGCTTTATATACCTATGCCTTGTCAATTTCTTATTTGTTCATTTGTTTTTTATCGCCTGTATTATCTGCGCTAGCGGATTATAGTGGAAATAAAAAAAGCTTTATGAAATTTTTTTGTTATTTAGGATCTATTTCTTGTTCTATGTTGTATTTTTTTGATGCAGAACATCTATGGGTTGGTATTTTATTTTTCATGTTGGCAACGATAGGTTTTTCAGGGAGCATTGTTTTTTATAATGCCTATCTTCCTGAAATTGCAAGTCCAGATCGTCAGGATTCTGTCAGTGCGCAAGGTTTTGCCATGGGTTATATCGGTAGTTCTCTTTTGCTGATATTTAATTTGAGTATGGTAATGAAGCCTTCATGGTATGGGATACAAGATTCTGGCATGGCAACAAAACTTTGTTTTGTATTGGTAGGTATTTGGTGGGCGGGATTTGCGCAGGTAACTTTTCATAGACTACCTCATCGTCATCAGCAGAAAAATAGAGAATCTGATTTTATCCGAAAAGGGTATGTAGAGCTAAAAAAAGTTTGGAAAGAATTGGAGACGCAAGGCGCATTAAAAATTTTTCTTTTTTCTTTTTTCTTTTATAGCATGGGCGTTCAAACGGTGATGAATGCGGCAACTTTATTTGGAAGTAAAGAGTTGAAACTTGAAAGTCAGCAATTGATTGTAACCATATTAATCATACAATTTGTTGCCATTGGAGGTGCTTATTTTTTTTCGTGGCTTTCAAGAATATTCGGTAATAAGCAAGCCTTGGTATTTGCAATTTTAATCTGGATATGCATTTGTTTCGCCGCCTATTTTGTATATACGGCAAATGGTTTTTATTTATTGGCACTTGCTGTTGGCATTGTGATGGGTGGTATACAATCCCTGTCTCGTTCTACGTTTTCAAAAATGCTTCCGCAAACGCAGGATCATGCTTCTTATTTTAGTTTTTTTGATGTTTGTGAGAAAATGGGTATTGTTTTGGGTACTGCAAGTTTTGGAATGATTGAGGAATTAAGTGGGAGCATGCGAAATTCAGTGATAACACTAGCTGTTTTTTTTATAATCGGTTTGGTGATATTGCTATTTGTAAAAACCAAAAATAAAATTATTCAAGTAAAAAAATTCGAAGCATCATGATAGTAGATATATTTATTCCTTGTTATATAGATCAGTTTTATCCGGAAACGGGGAATCATATGGTAAAGATTTTAGAAAAAATCGGATGCAGCATCAATTATAATGTAGAGCAAACGTGTTGCGGGCAAGTTGCTTTTAATGGTGGACATTGGGATGAGTGTAAAGAAGTTGGTCAAAAGTTTATTCGTGATTTTTCTAATGAGAGATATATTGTAAGTCCATCGGCATCATGTGTTGGAATGGTGAGGAATCATTATGGAGAATTGTTTCATAATTCATCTTTGCATAATGAGTACAAGACGATACGAAAGAAAATATATGAGCTTTCAGAGTTTTTAACACAGGTGATGGGTGCTTCAGATTTTGGTGCTAAATTAGATATGAAGGCTGTTTATATGGATACATGCCATGCGGTTCATGAGTGCAACATTCAATCAGAGCCAAGGCTATTGCTTGAGAAAGTAAAGGGATTAACTTTATTGGATTTAAAGGATGATGGCTGTTGTGGGTTTGGTGGATTGTTTTCTGTA
>CANKSK010000207.1 GCA_947485425.1 Bacteroidota bacterium
ATTTAATATTCAATACTAAATATAAATGAAAAAAATACTTATTACCGGAGGAGCTGGTTTTATAGGCTCACATGTTATTAGATTATTTGTCAACAAATATCCAGATTATCATATTTATAATCTAGACAAATTAACCTATGCCGGAAATCTATCAAACCTTACAGACATTGAGAATAAAAGCAATTATACTTTTATAAAGGGAGATATTACAGATGAAAAATTTATTACAGAACTTTTCACTACCATTTCATTTGATTCGGTAATTCATTTGGCTGCAGAATCACATGTAGACAGGTCCATATTACAGCCGATGGAATTTATCAATACAAATATTTTAGGAACAGCCATTCTGTTGAATGCAGCTAAGGCGATATGGAAAGAAACACAAACTGCGAAGAACGTATTCTATCATATATCTACCGATGAGGTTTTTGGTTCTTTAGGACAGGAAGGTTTTTTCACCGAGGAAACCCCATATGACCCACGCAGCCCTTACTCTGCATCTAAAGCAGGATCAGATCATTTGGTTCGTGCGTATCATCATACATATGACTTACCGGTAATAATTTCAAACTGTTCAAACAATTATGGACCTAATCAATTTCCGGAAAAGCTCATTCCGTTAATGATTCATCATATCAAAAACAACAAACCCTTACCCGTATATGGAAAGGGTGAAAACATCCGAGATTGGCTGTATGTTATTGATCATGCCAGAGCAATTGACACTATTTTTCACCATGGAACACATGGAGAGACCTATAATATTGGTGGAATTAATGAGTGGAAAAACATCGACTTGATTTATCTTTTATGCAATATTATGGATAAAAAACTCAATCGTCCGGATGGAACTTCAGCAGAATTGATTACATTTGTAAAAGACAGAGCCGGACATGATATGCGTTATGCAATAGATCCCGGCAAACTTCAGAAAACGCTAGGCTGGTCACCCTCCTTGCAGTTTGAAGAAGGACTTTCTTTGACAGTTGATTGGTATTTAGAAAATGAAGGCTGGCTGAATGAAGTAACATCCGGAAATTATTTAAAATATTACGATCAACAATATAACAAAAGATAGAATTTTAATCAACATACATTCCTTTTACATATGTATAATAAGCCTTTTCATCCTGAAAACACCCTTGAGAAATCCTCCTTTCTCGTTACTGGAGGAGCAGGTTTTATTGGATCGCATATTGTTGAATATCTGCTAAAATATGGCGCAAAAAAAGTGCGGGTATTTGACAATTTAGCAACAGGGTCTTTATCAAATTTAAATGGATTTGACCAATATCCTGCCTTTGAATTTTTTGAGGGAACGATTTGCAGCCCTGCTGATTGCGAAAAGGCCTGCGAGGGCATAGAGTTTATAAGTCATCAAGCGGCCCTTGGATCGGTGCCTAGATCAATTATAAATCCGCTTCAAACACACGAAGTAAATGCTAGCGGTTTTTTAAATATGTTGATTGCAGCAAAATCGGCAAGCATAAAGCGCTTTATATATGCCAGCTCCTCTTCTGTTTATGGAGACAATCAGGATTTGCCAAAAACTGAAAACAAAATTGGCAAACAACTTTCACCCTACGCAGTATCGAAACACACCAATGAGCTTTATGCAGAGGTATTTGCCAGCCTGTATCAGATGGATATAATAGGACTTCGTTACTTCAATGTATTTGGTCCTCGCCAATCACCTGAAGGACCTTATGCCGCTGCAATTCCATTGTTTTTTGATGCCATGATTAACGATAAACCCGTATTTATCAATGGAAATGGCGAGCAAACGCGAGACTTTACTTTTGTTGAAAATGCCGTTCAAGCCAACATACGGGCATTTTTCTCTGAACCTGACAAACAACGAATATTTAATATTGCGGTTGGAGAAAGGGTATCTATCAATGCACTTTACCAAAGTATTCAAAAGCTTACCGCATCAAACATTCAACCTACATATAGAGAACCTAGAGCAGGCGATGTTTTAAATTCATTGGCAGATATTCGTATGGCAGAAAAATATCTGAACTATCATCCAGAAATAAAAGTTCATGAGGGCTTGACATTATCGATGCCTTGGTATTTAAACCAATTTCAAACTACAAAAAAAGCAATCTAATGAAAGTGATCATACCGGTTGCCGGAATAGGAAGTCGCCTTAGACCACATACACATACACAACCCAAAGCCTTGGTTCCTGTTGCAGGAAAACCAATTCTTTCCCATATCATTGATGCATTAATCAAAGAAGGATTTGAAGAATTCATTTTTATCATTGGTTATATGGGTGAAAAGGTAGAGTGGTTTATCAAGGAAAAATACAATTCTATTGATTCTCATTTTGTTGTGCAAGAACCACGTGAAGGCATTGGACATGCTGTATGGCTTACCAGAAAACTTCTTAAACCGACCGACGAAATACTCATTGTATTAGGCGATACGATTTTTGATTTTGATATTCAGTCGATAATTCAGCAAAGGGGATCCTTGCTAGGGGTAAAAAGAACTGAAGACCCGCGAAGCTTTGGCGTAGCGGAGCTTGATGCGGATGGATACATTACACGACTAATCGAAAAACCAAGCATACCTAAATCCAACTTAGCCCTTGTAGGAATCTACAAAATTCAGGAAGCAGAAAAATTAATGAATGCTTTGGATTACAATATCAAAAACAATATTCGTACGCTGAATGAATTTCATCTCACCGATGGACTGATGCGAATGATTGATGAAGATGGGATAAAAATAAAGACCTTCTCTGTTCAAAATTGGTATGATTGCGGAGCTAAAACTTCTTTATTGGAAACCAATGCCATCCTACTAAAGAAAAACCAAGGTGGCCTTCCAAAACAAAAATTTGAAAATACCATTATCATCCCACCTGTCAGTATTGCGGAAGGATGTGTTATCAGCAATTCAATAATAGGGCCCAATGTTTCAATAGGAGAAAAAACAAACATTGGGTATTCGATTTTAAAAGACTCCATTATCGGTTCATATTCTGAGCTGAAAGATGTTGTTCTGCATCAATCAGTTGTAGGCAATGATGCCTACCTGAAAGGGCTTTGCCAAAGTTTAAATATTGGTGACAGCACAGAAATAGATTTCAATTAATTATTTTGGAAGAAAAAAAATTACACGCATGAAAAAAGACACAGAATTGTTTGGCTTAATAGGTAAAGAATTAAACAGACAAAGACAAGGAATAGAACTTATCGCATCAGAAAACTTTGTAAGTCAACAAGTACTTGAAGCGATGGGCTCATGTCTCACCAACAAATATGCAGAGGGATATCCCGGAAAAAGATATTATGGTGGCTGCCAAGTGGTTGATCAGGTAGAAACCCTTGCTATTGAGCGGGCAAAAAAACTTTTTGGCGCTTGCTGGGTGAATGTGCAGCCGCATTCAGGATCTCAAGCAAATGCAGCGGTGATGTTAGCCTGCTTGAAACCAGGCGACAAAATCCTAGGCTTTGATTTATCCCATGGGGGCCATTTAACACATGGTTCATCGGTAAGTTTTTCTGGAAAATTATATCAACCTTTTTTTTACGGTGTAAATAAAGAAAGTGGCCTTGTTGATTATGATCAAATGGAAAGCCTTGCGATGAAAGAAAAGCCAGCACTGATTATTGCAGGTGCATCATCCTATTCAAGGGATTGGGATTATGCGCGCATGCGCAATATTGCAGATGCATGTGGAGCCTTACTTATGGCAGACATTGCACATCCGGCAGGACTTATTGCAGCAGGCTTATTAAACAACCCTTTGCCACATTGCCATATCATTACGACAACTACCCATAA
>CANKSK010000208.1 GCA_947485425.1 Bacteroidota bacterium
GAAAAACATATGTCAGTCTGGTTGGTTTTTTATTTAAAGATAGTTCCATTTTCAACTTCCCAATCCCGTATATTGGGACTTTTGAAGAAGTAAATCTTCGTTTTTATGTCGTAAGAAAAGTAGGGAGTGAAGTAAGGCGAGGTGTTGTTTTTATCAATGAAACGGTACCCAATAAAATAGTAGCTTGGGTTGCCAATAAACTATATAGGGAACATTATACTGCGATACCTACTAAACACAAATGGACTGATTTAACTGATAAAAAAGAAATTGAATATCAATGGAAAGTAAAATCTAGATGGAACAATATTAAAGTAGTGGCTTCTACTACAAAACAAAAAATAGTAGCCGGTAGTATGGAAGAATTTATTTTTGAGCACTATTACGGTTATACAAAAGTAAATTCCAATCACAGTATTGAATATAGAATCAATCATCCCAGCTGGGAGATTAACCCTATTCAAGAATATAATATTGACTGTGATTTTGCTGCATTTTATGGTACGGATTTCGATATGCTAAACAACAAGGAACCGAAGTCTATCATGCTAGCAGAAGGCTCAGAAATAAGTTTAGACTGGAAACGGAAAAGATTTTAAGCACAAGGGATGAAAGGCGTTAAAAAAGAAAATCTTCCAAACAAAATTTGCATAGCCTGCAACAAACCATTTACGTGGAGAAAAAAATGGGAGAAAAACTGGAACGATGTAAAATACTGCAGCGATCGATGCAGAAATAAGAGATAGCGATGAAAACAGAAACGCATAAAACATTGCGATTACTATTGGGTGACCAACTCAACATAAACCATTCTTGGTTTAAAACAGTGGATGCATCGATAACCTATGTATTCATGGAAGTAAGAAGCGAAACCGATTATACCCATCATCACATTCAAAAAGTAATTGGATTTTTTGCAGCCATGCAGAGTTTTGCTAATGATTTAAGGCAGCGAAACCATCAAGTAATTTATATCCATCTAAATGATGACCATAATTTGCATCAATTTGATAAAAATTGTGAATCTTTAATCTCGAAAAACAATTTTACTCGGTTTGAATACCAATTACCAGACGAATACCGATTGGATGAGCAGTTAAAGAACTTTGCAGCTAAATTAAAAATAGCGACCCATGTATTCGATACAGAGCATTTTTACAGCTCTCGAAATGAATTGAAAGATTTATTTGCAGGCAAAAAAATATATCTGATGGAAACTTTTTATCGCTACATGCGAAAAAAGCACCATGTGCTGCTTGAGGGTGCTGATAAACCACTTCATGGCAAATGGAACTTTGACGAAGACAATCGGAAGAAATTACCAAAAACACACAAACCTATTGCCCCATTGCTATTTGCAAATGACGTCATTGAAATCGAAAAGGAAATCAAAAAAGCCAAAGTAAAAACGCTTGGCACTGTGGATAGTAAACATTTTATTTGGCCCATAAACAGAATACAATCTTTATCATTACTCAATTTTTTCATAGAAAATTGTCTGCCATTTTTTGGAACTTTTCAAGATGCCATGGCTCCCCATGAATGGTCTATTTATCATTCACGTTTATCCTTTTCCATGAACATAAAACTGCTTTCACCAAAGGAAGTGGTAGATAAAGCCATTGAAGCCTATTTTGAAAATCCGGGCAAAATTGAATACCACCAGCTAGAAGGTTTTGTGAGACAAATTATTGGTTGGAGAGAATATATGCGTGGTATGTATTGGATGAAAATGCCTGAGTATTCCAGACTTAATTATTTTGATCATGGGGAGCCCTTACCGCAATGGTTTTGGACTGGCAAAACGAAAATGAATTGTTTGAAAAATGCTATTCATCAATCTCTTGATTTTGCCTATGCACACCATATACAACGCTTAATGATTACAGGTAATTTTGCCTTATTGGCGGGGGTACACCCGGATGAAGTAGATGCCTGGTACTTGGGGATTTACATAGATGCCATTGAATGGGTAGAAATTACCAACACCAGAGGAATGAGTCAGTTTGCCGATGGCGGAATGGTAGGCACCAAACCATATGTAAGTTCTGCAACCTACATCAACAAAATGAGCTCCTATTGTACAGGATGCTACTATGATAAATCCAAAAAAACAGGAGATAAAGCCTGTCCGTTTAATAGTCTATATTGGAATTTTTATGATAGACATGAGGCCAAGCTATCCAAAAATCCGCGCATTGGGATGATGTATACCGTTTGGAAAAGAATGGAACCCAAAGCTAAAACAGAGCTTTTAAAACAGGCTGAATATTACTTAAACCATATCAACGAATTATAAATGAATCGAACAATTATTTGGTTTAAGACCGATTTGCGTTTGCATGATAACGAAACCTTGGTGCGCGCTATTGAACAAAGCGATGAGATAATTCCTGTCTATTGCTTCGATCAAGCACATTATAGAACCACGAATTGGGGGTTTCAGAAAACAGGTACTTTTAGAGCAAAATTTTTACTGGAATCATTGATTGATCTCGATAAAAATCTCAGGGCCATTGGTTCCGGATTGATTACACTGATGGGAAAACCTGAAATAGAAATTACCAAACTGGCTAAGGAGTTCAATGTACAAAAGGTGTTTGCGAAACAAGAAGTAGCATTTGAGGAATTGCAAACCCAAAGATTAGTTGAAAAAGAATTGGCAAGAATACATTGTAAATTAGAAACCTTTGCGACCAGTACTTTATATCATGAGCAAGATTTGCCATTTTCAATAATGGATATCCCTGATATATTTACAAATTTTCGAAAAAACCTTGAAAAAGAGTCTAAAATCAGAGCGGTATTTGCCAAACCTGAACGTATCAACTCTCCTGAAATTGATCAATTGAATTTACCGAGTTTAGCAGAATTGGGATTGGAAAATAACACCATTGATAAGAGGGCCGTTCTGGATTTCAAAGGGGGAGAAACAGACGCCTTAAAAAGACTGGAACACTACTTATTTAAAACCAAATCCATATCTATTTATAAAGAAACCAGAAATGAATTAGTGGGCGCGGATTACTCCTCCAAGTTCTCCGCTTGGCTGTCATTAGGATGCATGTCGGCTAGAACGATCTATAGTGAAATAAAAAAATACGAAAAGGAAATTATTGCTAATGAATCAACCTATTGGTTGGTTTTTGAATTGCTGTGGAGAGATTATTTTAGATTTGTTATGCATAAATATGGGTATCGGTTCTTTTTAAAGAATGGAATAAAATCTAATGGTACTTATTTACATCATCATCAACGAGAGGTATTTAAAACCTGGATAAATGGAAACACGGGAAATGATTTTATCGATGCCAATATGCTGGAAATCAAATTGACTGGCTTTATGAGCAACAGAGGCAGGCAAAATGTAGCCAGTTATTTTTGCAATGATCTAAAACTAGATTGGCGCTATGGCGCTGCCTATTTTGAGGAGCAACTAATCGATTATGATGTGTGCAGCAATTGGGGCAATTGGGCATACTTGGCTGGTGTGGGAAATGACCCCAGAAGCAATAGAATATTCAACATTGAAAAACAAGCAAATGATTACGATAAAAATAAAATATTTAGAAATCTATGGTTGAACAAAATGTAACCTGCGAATACAGCGGATTGCGCTCTTTATCAAGTATTTTAAAAGAACAAGAACGGCAAGAAGCCATAGCGGCACAAGCAAAAAAATTCACATTTAATGCCGAAGATCGCGACCGAATCATCCAAATGGCATGGGAAGACCGTACCCCATTTGAAGCTATTCAAATTCAGTTTGGCTTGAAAGAAAAAGATGTCATAGCATTTA
>CANKSK010000209.1 GCA_947485425.1 Bacteroidota bacterium
AATTTCTGATGAAAATTCTTTATGGAAGGGTAAAAATTTATATGAGCTTTATAAGCAGGCATATACGCCATGGGAGTGGCATAAGCCAATTTTTGAACGTGCAAAAAAACATGGTATGATTGCTTTTAGTTCTCCTTTTGATGAGACCGCTGTGGACTTTCTAGAAGATTTGAATGTTCCCGTCTATAAGATCGCTTCTTTTGAAAATACTCATTGGCCGCTTCTTAAAAAAGTAGCTTCAACAGGAAAGCCTGTAATTATGTCTACAGGAATTTCGCAGATTTCAGATATTGATGAATCCGTTAGGGTTTTAAGAGAAAATGGTTGTAAAGATTTGGTGTTGCTAAAATGTACGAGTACTTATCCTGCTGAGCCATCCAATACCAATCTGATGACCATTCCTCACATGTCAGAATTGTTTAATTGCCATGTTGGTCTTTCTGATCATACGATGGGTATAGGGGCTTCTGTTGCTGCAGTAGCCTTGGGTGCACGAATTATTGAAAAGCATTTCACACTAAAAAGGTCTGATGGCGGAGTTGATTCGGCGTTTTCTTTAGAACCTGAGGAGCTAAAAGCTCTGGTCGTTGAATCAGAACGCGCCTATTTATCGCTTGGAAACGTAAAATACGGTGTGCAAAAAGCTGAAGAAAAAAGTCGCATGTTTAAGCGATCCATTTATACAACAAAAGACATTCAGGTAGGTGAATTATTAGATATTTCCAATATTCGGATTATTAGGCCCGGTGATGGTTTAGCACCGAAATATTTTGAAGAGTTTTTAGGTCGGAAAATAAATAAATATATTCCTGCCGGAACACCTCTTACTTGGGATGCCATCATGTAATTTTTTAATCCGATATCAATTGGTTTTTAATAGTGATTTGGTGAGGATAAAAATAAAATTATAATCAATTTTAAATAAATCCGCCAGAATCAGATGGTGAAGAATACAAATCTAATATCTTGATAAATTTAAATTAACATATGAAAGAATTCAACAATATTTTATTGTTTAGCCGGCGATTTCATTTTACGAATCGACTTAATTTTGTTAAAGTCATATTTCCTGGTAAAAATATTGATTTATGGTCCGATGAGCGCTGGGTTGATTTTGGAAAAAATGCCACATGGTGGGGTGCTTATTTTTATGAAGCACTCAAAGAAATTAAAAAGTCAACTCATGTCAATATTTTATCAGCTCTCGAGGTGCATGATATTATTGTTAGATGTCGCTTTTTGCGTGAGCTTCCTTTTGAAAAAGCAAATGAACTTGCACAGGCTGCATTTTTAGCTTGGAGCCGAATTATTGAACATAAAAAGTATGACTTTGTATTTCATCAGCCAATAGATTCTTTTGTTTTAGATACGTTGGATCGTGCAGCAAAAATGCAAAAAATACCCGCCATGCATACTGTAGGAACGATGCTTTCTGGTCGACTTCGATTTACGTCAAGAGGAGAATTGTCAGGTAATATTGTTTTACCTGAAGACGCTGAAGAGTATGAAAAAATAGAAAGCAGTATTATTAATGTTAAATATAGGCCTGATTGGCTTATTGGAACTGATAAAACACCGTTAAGAACCATCTTAAGTCGTACTTTTATTGATATGCCAAAAGCACCGGCATTTGCCATGTATAGAATGTTGGCATCAGATCCTGATTCATTTTCTTTTGCCCCATTTAAATATTACAAGGCCCGAATGCATGGTACCCCAGCTAGATTTTTTGCTTCAAAAGGGATGGAAAAAAGATCCTTTGTCCACCCACCTGAGGAATTTGCATTTTTTCCTTTGCAGTTTTATCCTGAATCTAGCACTGATTATTGGGTTCCAGAAGCTGCCGTAATTGATCATCATAAAAATGTTTTAGCAATAGCACGGGCTTTAGGAAAAAATATGCCAATACTTATCAAAGAACATCCTGCGGCACTTGGTAAAAGATCAGAAAAATTTATTCAAGAATTGTTGAAAATTCCAAATGTAATGATTGCTCCTACCTTATATCCTGCCGGTGAATTGGTGATGAAGTCAAAGTTAGTTATCGGTCATGGATCCTCTACGATGTTTCAGGCTATGGTAATGCGAAGACCTGTACTCTTTTTAGGCAGTCCTTTTTATGGTTCTGGGAAAAGAAAAGTATTGACAAAAATTGATGATGAAAACCATATACGAGATATTGCGACTGAAGCCATAAACTTGGGTGATACTTCTAAAGAAGAGGCCTATGATCTGATAAAAACCATTTTTTCTACTACTGCGCCTGGAAGAGCTGGTTATTATTCTCCAATTGGTGAAAAAAGTTCTGCTCGCTTAAGCAATATCGAGTTTTCCGATCGTTTGCGTCTATTATTTGAGGATGCTATATCAAATTTAGTTTTATAATCGATGCAGGAAATAACAGGTCAAAATAAATTTAATTGGTGGAGGCGTGATTTGTTGTTGATTTCTTCTGCAATTCCTGCATTGGCAAATTCAGTTTCTAATATATTGGCAGCTAAATATTTAGGTCTTGCTGTATTTGGAACCTTTATGGTGTGGAGAACCGCTTGTATGCTTACCATAAGCATCAATCCCGGTTTTGGTGCAGCACTTACCATTTTAATTCCAGGTTCTGATGCTGTGCAGAAAAAATTTCTTAATTATTCTGCAGATTTAAGCACTTTAATTTGGGGTGCCTTTTGGGTTGTGCTTGGTGCAATTTTATTTTACTATTATGGAAATTTGCCGGAAAATGTTATTCTACCACTCGCTCTGTATTGGGTTGGTTTATATTATGCGGGACATACAACATCTGTAGCAAGAGGATATAAAAATGGCCGAGCTTTATTTTATGGTGGTCTTGCTGATTCGGTAGGCAGTGTTTTAAGTATAGCTGCTGCTTTTTATCATAGCTTACCTATATTTTTGTGGGCACAGGCACTGAGGTTTGTATTTAAGTCAGTGGCACAATATACGCTTCCGGGTATGGATGTTGATTGGAAAAAAAAGTTTGTTGAAGGTCAAAAAATATTGATAAGTACCGGTATCCCTATGATGTTTCGTGGTTGGGTTCAAACCGCTTCTCAATACGGCGATAGATTTCTTGTGGGAGTTGTTTTCGGTTCTTTGGTGGCCGGAGTAACCAGTTTGGGCTCTACCCTTGCACTGCCTGCTGCGATGCTTTCTTCAACGGCCTCGGCATATATTCTTCCTTTGCTTATCGAAAATTCAGAAAAAAAAGACAAGGCAAATATTATGATGCGCGAAATTAATACGAGCTTATTAACCATATTGGGTTGTGGCCTGGTAATTCCTTCATTAATTTGGATTGTGCCTGATGTAACCTTTAAATTGCCCTTAGCAAGTGCTGGTTTTTGGCTTGTGGCTACGTATAGTATTTTGCAATTAGCGGTTACTGATTTAATTGCTCATGGTAAAATTTGGTATGCAACTGCTTGGAGTGGAGCAAGCATTATTACCGTATTTCTTCTGATTTATGTTGCGAATCTTTTTCATATTAATCCCTTTGTAATTCTCTCAGTGTGTGCCATTATTATTTCTTTTTGGAGTGCTTTTCTATTATACCGAATTCCTGCTTTGGCAGAGAAAAAAAAATTGGTGGCATTAGGTTTTGTTGTTTGGGTTATGATCATAATTGTTCATCTTATAATTATGAATTATATTCCTGGTTTAAAATGGCTACAGTATTTGATGGCCGCTTCAGGTTCATTATTGCTGATTTATGTTTTGACAAGAATAATTCATCGTAAATAAATTATCCAATC
>CANKSK010000210.1 GCA_947485425.1 Bacteroidota bacterium
CAAAAACAATATTTTTTTCGTTGTAAGCCAAATTCACAATTTCAGGAACCGGTTGGCGGGCTAAATCAGCTAAAGCTTTTACCGCTGCAAGTTTCATTTCCTCATTGATGGTTTTGGCACGCACATCAAGTGCTCCTCTAAAGATAAAAGGAAATCCCAACACATTGTTCACCTGATTGGGGAAATCAGAACGACCGGTTGCAATGATAATATCTTTACGGGAGGCAACGGCTAAATCATAGGCAATTTCAGGATCCGGATTTGCCAAAGCAAACACAATGGGATTTTTCGCCATGGAGCGAATCATTTCGGGACTTAAGATATTTCCTTTGGAAAGGCCAATAAATACATCGGCATCTTTCATGGCTTCAACCAATGTTTTGATTTTTCTTTTGGTAGAAAAAAACTGTTTGGTTGCATCCAAGTTTTCCCGTTCATGATTGATAACCCCTGTGCTATCGAGCATGACAATATTTTCAAGCTTTGCCCCCAAAGACAAGTACAATTTGGTGCATGAGATGGCAGAGGCTCCAGCGCCATTGACTACTATTTTTATCTTATCAATTTTTTTCTTGGCCAAATCCAAGGCATTTAACAAAGCGGCACCGGTGATGATGGCAGTACCATGCTGATCATCGTGCATGACAGGGATATTGAGTTCCTCTTTTAGACGGCGTTCAATTTCAAAACATTCAGGAGCCTTGATATCCTCTAAATTGATTCCACCGAAGGTGGGAGAAATTGCTTTTACGGTTTTTACAAACGCATCGATATCATTTTCAGCTATTTCGATGTCAAAAACATCAATATCGGCAAATATTTTAAAAAGAAGGCCTTTTCCTTCCATAACCGGCTTCGAAGCCTCGGGACCAATATTTCCAAGGCCCAATACCGCTGTACCATTTGAAATGACCGCTACTAAATTGCCTTTGGCTGTGTATTTATAAACATCTTCGGGGTTTTGTTCAATTCGTAGACAAGGCTCAGCTACTCCAGGAGAATAGGCGAGAGAAAGGTCTCTTTGTGAACTATAAGGCTTTGTCGGTATAACTTCAATTTTACCGGGTCTACCCATTGCATGATAATCCAATGCATCTTGTTTGCGGATTAACTTCACCATTTTCTTTGTCATTTTCGTATATTTTTAAAAGGCTGTAAAGGTATAAAATTATTGACGTATAGAGCTATAGCCTAGATTAGAATAAAAGGCATTATTTTAAAATACAAATATCAGGAATGTTCAATAAAGGAAAAATTACTTGGGAAGCAAAATACATTTTCGCCCCAACAAAAATTTTCCATCGGCATAGAATGAACACTGATAATTTCCTGCTTTCAGGCCTTCTAAAGGCAGCAAAAGCGTCCCTATTTTTTCTTGCAAAACTTGCTCATGAACTAGCTGGCCCAACATATCATACAGCCGAACCAAATAGGTTTTGTGCCCTTGAGGCAAGGAATAACTGAAGGTGATAAAACGATTTGCAGGATTTGGGTAAGGTTCAGAGACGAAAACCCGATTGAAAGCTTCATCTAGCCCCAGAGCCCCAAAATGATGAGTAAAATTGAGACAGACCGAATCATTAGGTTGATTTTCATCATAAAAGCAATATGAAACATGGCTTTCCCCATCGGCTCCATTTGCATCCACATATCCCTTAAAAGTGGAATTGCTATCATTTGACAAAATGGTATCGCTTTGCAAGGCAACATTGGCAAATGGTCCGTAACAGGTAGGGCCCCAACAAAAATAACTCACATGAGCCGAATCTAAATTGTTAACCACTCTTTTAACCAATACTGATAAGCTGTTTGGATTATGATTAAAAATGGTAACATGTGCCACTTGCTGGGTTTGTGCATCGGTAACAAAAACCCTTTGAGGTGCATGATAACCAATATTTTGAGCAAATAATGAGGAGGAAATAAAGAAAAAATAAAGACTTCCTAAGCGTTTTATGATTTTAGTCATGATATTAAAGTTAAATGGCAAATATAAAAAAAAATGTATCTTTGTTTATTAGTAAATCCTAAAAAACTCCAAATGAATTCATTTTACAAACGTAATTTGCTCGTTATCGCATTAATGAGCATACATTTTATTGTCAATGCGCAAGTTAAAAAATATGTAACGCTGGAACAATTTACACAAGCGAGTTGTCCGCCTTGTGCGGCTGAAAACCCAGGATTTAATTCGAGCATATTACAAGGACAATATAAATCCAGCATTCATCATGTTGCCTATCATGTATCTTGGCCAGGTGTAGATCCTATGTATAATGCCAACCCTACCGATGCCAATGCGAGAATTAACTACTACGCAGTGAACGGTGTTCCAGAATTGTTTATGCAGGGTATCACTTGGACAGGTAGCCCAAGTACCATTTCCAATTCAATCATCTATAATGAGTCCGTTAATTCAAGTCCAATAGGTATTTCCGTAAAGGAGACCACAGCCGGTAGCACAAGATATGTAACGGTAAAGGTATTTGTATTTGGTGCAGTAAACCCCGGAAATTACTACTTAAGAACAGCCGTCATCGAAAACCCAATCAATTATGCAACACCTCCAGGATCCAATGGTGAAAAATTCTTCCCCAATGTATTTCGGAAAATGCTACCCACTTCTACAGGACAAGCTTTAACTATGCCTGCCATTGGAGACTCCATAACCTACAATTACAGCTATTCTATTCAATCGGGCTGGATAGCTTCAAATGTATCATGCATGGCTTTTGTAGAAGATGACAACACCAAAAAAATCTTAAACTCCGGAGCCAGCAATGATCCTCCCTTCTCTTTTATTAAACCCAAAGCACTGTTTACTGCTATCAACAAAAATGGCTGCAAAGGAAAATCCATACAATTCTTTGATGCTTCTCAAAATGCACCTAAAACTTGGTATTGGAAATTCCCTGGAGGAAAACCTGCCACCTCAACCTTACAAAACCCCATTATTCAGTATGATTCTGCCGGCACTTTTGATGTAAGCTTAAGAGTAAGTGGATATGGTAACACCAAAGACTCCATCAAAACAACGGGATGTATCAACATTGGAATTCCCGGCATCACAGCTCCCCTACCGGAAAGTTTTGAACCGGTTTCCTTTCCGCCAACGGGATGGACCATCATCAATCCTGACAAAAGCAAAACTTGGGCAAGAAATCAATTGGCAAAAAAAACAGGCAATGCTTCAGCCTATATCAACAACTTTAATTACGGGGCTATCGGCCAAACCGACGACCTGATTTCACCATCCTATAACCTTTCATCCATCACCAATCCACAATTGTATTTCCAATTAGCCTATACGTACTTAACTGTGCCAAATGAATCTGACACCCTCGAAGTGTTGATATCTGATTGTGGGGAGAACTATGTTTCTATTTACAAAAAATGGGGAGATGATTTAAAAACGGCGGCACCATCAGGCATTTCATTTGTTCCGAAAGACAATGAATGGAGCAAGCAAGTGATTGATTTGACAAGCTATGCAGGAAGCGAAAATGCAAAGTTTATTTTCAGACAAATATCAAACGGTCAGAATAATTTATTTTTAGATGACATCCAAATACTCAATGCAACAGGTATTGAGAATATTTCTAAAAATGAAAACAAGCCACAAATTTTCCCAAATCCTTGCTCAGGAATATTGCGCATTCATTCTAATGACAAGCCGATTGAATCTATAAAAATTTATGACCTCAGCGGCCAATTGGTATTTCAATCGAACACCCCAAACTCCAATG
>CANKSK010000211.1 GCA_947485425.1 Bacteroidota bacterium
CAATGCTACTCCCGAAGCAGAACAAGGGCTTAATATGGGTCGTATGATTTCTTTAATCGGATTGGAAACCGTTAAAGTCCCGGGTATGACGGTGAACCGTTACTGCTCTTCTGGTCTTGAAACCATTGCCATTGCAGCGGCAAAGATACATGCCGGTATGGCCGATTGTATTATCGCAGGTGGGGTGGAGTGCATGTCGCCCATTCCATTTGGTGGATGGCGAATTGTTCCCAACCCAAGAATTTCGATTGAACATCCGGATTATTACTGGGGAATGGGTCTCACAGCAGAGGCCGTGGCTCGTCAGTATCAGGTGAGTCGTGAAGATCAAGATGAATTTGCTTTTCAATCTCATCAAAAGGCCTTGAATGCCCAACAAAGGGGTGCTTGGAAAGATCAAATTGCCCCTGTTCAGGTTACAGAGACCTATGTGGAGAATGATAAAAAGAAAAGTAGAACCTATCTAGTAGATACAGACGAAGGTCCTAGGGCCGATACAAGCCTTGCCAAACTAAACAGTTTGAAGCCGGTTTTTGATGCGAAAGGAACTGTTACTGCTGGAAATTCTTCGCAGACCTCTGATGGGGCAGCTTTTTTAATGGTTGTTTCTGAAAAATTCCTCAAAGAACATCAGCTTAAACCCATTGCCAGAATGGTTTCTTATGCCGTGGCTGGCGTGGAACCTCGAATTATGGGTATTGGTCCTATTGATGCCATTCCAATGGCTTTGAAGAAAGCAGGAATGCAGCAGAACCAAATTCAAATGGTAGAACTGAATGAGGCTTTTGCCTCTCAATCTTTGGCCATTATCAAAACCTTGGGATTAGATCCGTCAATAGTTAATGTAAATGGCGGAGCCATTGCCTTGGGGCATCCACTAGGCTGCACAGGTGCAAAACTCAGTGTGCAAATAATCAATGAATTGCAAAAAAGAAATCAAAAATATGGTATCGTTACCATGTGCGTAGGCACAGGTCAGGGCGCTGCCGGAATATTTGAAATTTTGAATTAATACAAAAAAATAAAGCATGGAAAATACAAATAGCACAGCCCTCAGAGGCGGAGAATTTATTGTTAAAGAAAGCCGTGCCGGCGAAATTTTTATTCCTGAAGAATTTAATGAAGAGCAATTGATGATGGCCGAAACAGCTGATTCATTTATTGCAACGGAGGTGCATCCTCATTTGGATCGAATAGATGCTCAGGAAGTAGGTCTTGTTCCTTCTTTGCTAGATAAGGCCGGTGAGCTTGGATTATTGGCTACGGCTATTCCAGAGGCCTATGGAGGTTTTGGAAAAGATTTTATAACAAACTTATTGATAACAGAGAAAATTGGGGCAGGTCATTCGTTTGCCGTTTCTCTTGCTGCCCATACAGGTATTGGAACCTTGCCTATTTTGTATTTTGGAAATGAAGTGCAAAAAAATAATTACTTGCCCAAATTGGCGAGTGGTGAGTTAAAAGCTTCGTATTGCCTTACCGAGCCTGGTTCTGGTTCCGATGCACTAGCAGCAAAAACCAAAGCCGTACTTAGTGCCGATGGAAAAAATTATGTCTTGAACGGACAAAAAATGTGGATAACCAATGCCGGGTTTGCCGATGTTTTTATTGTTTTTGCCCAAGTGGATGGAGATAAGTTTACTGGTTTTATTTTGGAGCGAAATTACCCTGGAATTAGTTTTGGTGAAGAAGAACATAAAATGGGTATCAAAGGGTCTTCTACCCGACAGGTATTCTTTTCTGATTGTCAAGTGCCGGTTGAAAATGTATTGGGTGAGATAGGGAAGGGGCATTTGATAGCCTTTAATATTCTCAATATTGGAAGGGCTAAATTAGCTGCTGCCGCTTTAGGGGCGTCTAAAAAAGTGAGTACCGCCTCTATTCAATATGCCAATCAAAGAGAGCAATTTAAAACACCGATAGCAAAATTTGGTGCCATCAGCCATAAATTGGCCGAACAAGCGATACGCATTTATGCACTAGAATCCGTTTTGTATCGGATTGGTGAAATGATTGATTTGAAAGAGAAAGAATTGCAAGCTTCGGGAATGAACATGGAAGCTTCTTTGTTGGGTGCAGCAGATGAATATGCCATTGAATGTGCAATGCTTAAAGTATTTGGTTCTGAAGTTCTAGACTATGTCGTAGATGAAGGCGTGCAGGTATTGGGAGGTTATGGTTTTTCTGCTGATTATCCCATGGATAGAGCATATCGGGATTCACGAATCAATAGAATTTTTGAAGGCACCAATGAAATCAATAGACTTCTTTCTGTAGATATGATTATGAAACGTGCCATGAAAGGTACTATCGATTTATTTGGTCCTGCAAAGGCAATTCAAGCCGAGCTCACTTCAATACCTGACTTTTCAGATGATGAGAATGTGCTTTTTGCCGCTGAACGAAAAATCGTGAGAAACCTGAAGAAGGTAATATTGATGACTGCCGGAAGTGCAGCACAAAAATATATGACCGCATTGGCCAAAGAACAGGAAATAATCATGAATATAGCGGATATGATGATAGAAGTTTTTACCTGTGAGTCTTTATTATTGAGAGCAGAAAAATTAGTTTCTATGCGTGGTGAGAAAGAATCGGCCCTTCAATTGGATATATTACGCGTATCTATCAATGACGCTGTAGATCGAATTCAAATCTCAGCCCGAAATACCATAGCTTCTATGTCTGATGGTGATGAGCAGCGGATGTTGCTTTCCGGACTTAAAAGATTTACCAAATGGGCTCCTGTTAATACCAAAGACGCGAGAAGACGCATTTCTTCCGCCTTATGTGAGGCTAATGCATATTGCTTCTAAGGGCTGAAATTCATATGGAATAATATGTTATCAAAAAAAATTCGTATTTTTACTTTTAGAAAATTCTCGAGAAAACTTTATTATAAAAAACCATGTATTCAAAATTTATAATCAGAAAAAAAAACGATCCTTGCCGCAGTTTTTATTCTTTTAGGGATGTTAAGCCTGCAGTCTTGCATGAAAGATAATTTCAGTGATATCAAAAGTGTCGTCTATAAACCTGGATTTGCTATGCCATTGTTTAATTCTGAATTGAAATTGTCTGATATTATTCAAAATTTTGATTCAGGAGGCCTTATGCAAGAAGATCCCAATAGCCATTTGCTTTCACTGGTATATACAAATTCTATCAAGTCGCCATATGCTTCTAAATTATTTAGTATACCATCGCAAACCTGGTCTAAACAGATTGGCATGACGGCATCAGATACCGTTCAGTTTTTGGCAAATACCACCATCACGCTGCCTTATTTGGATACCGTTAAGTTTAATTTTCCTGATGCCACCGCTAAGGTGATGAATATTTTATTGAAATCAGGTAATTTGAAGTTTGATATCAATTCCACTTTTAAACACAGTGGAGTACTTACTTTTAGCTTTCCTTCTGTTACTAAAAACGGATTGGCTTTTTCACAGATAATCCCTATTACCTATACAAGTGGACCTGTTGTAGTTTCTTCTGACTATGATTTAACGGGTTATAATTTTGATTTGAGCGCAGGTGGTAAGGTTACCAATTCGCTTCCTGTGGATATTTCATTGACCATGACTTATAACAGTGGAAATCCTGTTTATCCTGCTGATAATATTAAATTACAGGCAAGTTTGAATAATTTTAATTTTTCTTTTATGGATGGATATTTGGGTGTTTTGCCTTTTCCATCCACAAACGATACCCTCGATATTAGTTTCTTTAATAACAACATTCC
>CANKSK010000212.1 GCA_947485425.1 Bacteroidota bacterium
AGCCCGAATCAAAAAAGAAAAAATGGGCGGCTTGTTGGCCGTAAATATGGGGAGTATCGATCATCCTACCTTTACCATTATGGAATGGAAACCCAAAAATGCAAAAAATAAAAAACCTTATGTATTGGTGGGAAAAGGTGTGGTATATGACACCGGTGGACTAAGTTTAAAACCCACGCCAAACTCTATGGACAGCATGAAATGCGACATGGCAGGAGGTGCTGCTGTTGGCGCAGCCATGTATGCCATAGCAAAAAACAAACTGCCACTGCATGTAATTGCCTTGGTTCCTGCCACCGACAACAGACCAGGAGGCAATGCATATGTTCCGGGCGATGTCATCAAAATGCATAGTGGCTTGACTGTAGAAATGCTGAATGCGGATGCCGAAGGCAGAATGATTCTTGCCGATGCATTAAGCTATGCAAAAAAATACAAGCCTGAATTGGTTATGGACTTTGCAACCCTTACAGGTGCTGCTGTTGCAGCAATAGGCACCATAGGCACTGTATGCATGGGAACGGCAGAAGAAAAAATAAAAAATTCATTGAAAAGCAGCGCCAATGAAGTGTATGAGAGACTGGTTGAATTACCCATCTGGGATGAATATGATGACCTCATCAAATCAGACATTGCCGACATGAAAAATATTGGGGGCCCCTATGGAGGTGCTATTACAGCAGGAAAATTTCTACAAAGATATATCGACTATCCATGGATGCATTTTGATATTGCCGGACCGGCCTTTATCAAATCAAATGACAGCTATAGAGGCCGCAATGGCACTGGAACCAGTGTAAGAATGTTGTATCATTTCTTTAAATCTTTATAACTCACAACCCATGTCGGAATCAAAAATAAAGGCGGCAATCAGCGTAGGCGACCTAAATGGAATTGGCTTAGAGGTAATCATGAAGACCTTTATGGACCAACGAATGCTAAGCATTTGTACGCCCGTTATTTATGCTTCCGGCAAAGCCGTGACGTTTTATCGCAAAGCACTAAACATTGAATTTAATTTTGTAACCATTCGTCCTGATGAACCCATAGTAGAACGCAAAATAAATGTGGTTAACTGCTGGGATGAGGAAGTTAATATTGTACCTGGACAAACATCATCTGAAATGGGCAAGTATGCCCAGAAGTCATTGGATGCGGCCATCGATGGCGTCATAAAAGGTCATGCCGATATTTTGATAACGGCACCCTTTAACAAAGCGGTTATGCAACAATCGGGATTTCCCTTTCCTGGACATACCGAATACCTGTCTAGCAAGCTGGTAGAAAAAAACTACCTGATGTTATTGGTAAACAAAGAACTGAGAACAGGTGTGGCAACGGGTCATATTCCGGTAAAAGAGGTTTCCTCGCATCTACATATCGATGGAATTTACCACAAATTAAAAATCATGAACGAATCCCTGAAAATGGATTTTGGAATTCGGAAGCCCCGCATCGCTGTTCTTGGACTAAACCCGCATGCGGGAGATGATGGACAAATTGGTAGTGAAGAAAAAGATATCATCACCCCTGCGATCAAAAAAGCATACGAAAATAATATCCTAGCCTTTGGCCCCTATGCTGCGGATGGTTTTTTCGGCTCTAGTAGCATCACCAAATTCGATGGCATACTTGCCATGTATCATGACCAAGGCCTTGCCCCATTCAAAGCACTATCTTTTGAAAGTGGCGTGAACTATACAGCCGGTCTTCCGCTCATCAGAACCTCTCCCGATCATGGCACTGCCTTTGACATCGCAGGAAAAGGAATCGCTTCAGAAAACTCTTTCAGAGAAGCTGTTTATATGGCTTGCGACCTTTTTAATCAAAGAAAAGAATACCATGAAATCAATGCAAACCCCTTGCCATTGGGATTTTCAAAACTAGGCAAGGATCAATAAAAAGAAAGGCTTGCTATATTCTTAGAGTCGGAACAGTTGATGTTTAAGAAAAAAAAATCAGCTCTTCACCTTGATTATCCAAGGCAAACAGAGACTATTTATATATCGCTTCAGAAGGCATATATCGAATTCTCCTGAGCAACCCGAAATGAAAAAAAGCAATGATATAAAACGTATCTGCTAAAGGTTCTCATTTCCTACAAACCAAATAAAATCCTTTTTTAGCTTCTGATGTTTCATATTGCGGGAATAATTATATTTTTAATAAAATACGAACCCATGAAAAAGCACTTACTGCTGATTATTTGCACCCTTTGGGGTTTTTCTCTATTTGCTCAAACCTTTACCAATACTATTGGAGGAGCCATTACCGACAATAATCAATATTGCTATTATCCCCTAATCGTTTCGGGCTTGCCCAACTCCATTGATTCTGTATCGTTTGGACTAGAATATATAAGTTTGAACATTAATCATCCTTCCGATAAGCAGCTGCAGATTAAATTACAAACACCTGATGGGTCGTTTTATGATCTTTCAACCTTTAATGGCGGAACAGGAGCCAATTATACCAATACCATTTTTCACAACACATCAACAATTCCTGTTGCCTCTGGAATAGCTCCTTTTACAGGAATTTATAAACCAGAAAATTCTATCGTAAGCGTTAACAACCATCAGAATCCCAATGGCACATGGAATTTAATGGTTCTTGACCAAACGAACGGATTATCTGGCAATGTTGTATCCTGGCGGCTTACATTTAGCAATACCCCGGCAGGTTATGCTGGTTTTTCAGCTACGAATTTACCTATCATCATCCTTAACACCAATGGAGTAGCCATTCCCAATTCCCCAAAAATAGATGGCAACATGGTCATTATTTACAATGGTCCGGGGATGCTGAATCATCCTACCGATTCAATACATGATTACAATGGAAAAATAGGAATCGAAATACGCGGCGCTTCTTCAGCCGGTTATCCACAGGCCCCTTACGCGCTCGAAACCCGCGACACCAATAATGTTCAGGCAGACGCATCTATACTCTCGATGCCGGCGGAACACGACTGGTCTTTGATTTCAAATTGGAACGACAAAGTATTTATTCGAAACACACTTGCCTATCATCTGTTTCGCAAAATGGGCCATTATGCACCGCGCACACGCCTTGCAGAGGTAATTGTGAATGGATCATATGAAGGCATTTATGTATTGAGCGAAAAAATAAAATGCGATAGCAACCGCGTATCCATTGCTCATTTGGACAGCGCAGAAAACACGGGCTTAAATGTTACCGGAGGGTATATCCTTCAAAACAACCTATGGGGAGGAGGTCCTGATGGGTGGCAATTACAGCATCAGCCCATAGACCATCCAAATTTAAGTACTCACCTACTTTACGAATATCCAAAAGCCAAAAATATAACCAACCCTCAAAAATCATACATTCAAACCTTCATCAACGATTTTGAAACAGCCCTGTACAGTGCCAATTTCCAGGATTCGGTTATGGGCTACAGAAAATATATTGGGATGAATTCATTTGTCGATTACCTCATTGTAAACGAACTTTCGCGCAATGGAGATGGATTCAAAAAGAGTCAGTTTTATTTTAAAGGAAAAGACAGTACCGGCTACATTTCGCCCTTAAAAGCTGGGCCTGTATGGGATTTCGACTGGGCATGGAAAGACATTAATGAATGTTCAATTTTTGCCGCCACCGATGGGTCTGGATGGAGTTATAAAGTAAATGACTGCGGACCTGATAACAACTCTACCGGATGGATGGTACGTATGATGGACGACACGATATTTCAAAACAAA